>NZ_VZZR01000088.1:0-31736 GCF_009650555.1 Pseudomonas sp. EMN2 | reverse complement strand
CCAGGGCAAGGCGCTGTTGGAGTTGCTGGCCACATAGGCGACCGAGAAGTTGTCGGTCATGAAGGCGTGGGTCAGGCAGGCGAAGGCAAAGGCGAGGAAGGCAAATTGCCCCCAGGCTGCCGGGCGCGCCAGGCTCATCCACAGGCTGTCGCCGCGCCAGGCGCCGAGCAACGGCACCGTGGCCTGCACGGCAGCGAAGCAGATCGCCAGGATCATCGCCAACTGGCCGAGTTCGGGGATCACCAGGGCCGCGTTCATGGCTTGGCCTCCGCCTGGCCGCTTTCTTTCAGGGCCTTGCTGACTTCCGGCGGCATGTATTTCTCGTCGTGCTTGGCCAGCACCTCGTCAGCCACCACCACGCCGTCGGCATTGAGCTTGCCCAGCGCGACGATGCCCTGCCCTTCGCGGAACAGGTCGGGGAGGATGCCGCGGTAGGTGATCGGCACGGACTTGGCGTAGTCGGTGACCACGAAGCGCACGTCCAGCGAGTCCGCCGAGCGCTGCACCGAGCCCTTCTCGACCATGCCGCCGGCGCGGATGCGGGTGTCCAGCGGCGCTTCGCCGTTGGCGATCTGGGTAGGGGTATAGAACAGGTTGATGTTCTGCTGCAGGGCACTCAGGGCAAAGCCCACGGCCACGCCGACACCGGCCAGCAGGCCGAGGATGATGAACAGGCGTTTCTTGCGCTGCGGATTCACGGTTTGCTCTCCCGGCGCAGACGGCGCGCCTCTTCTTGCAGGTAGCGACGGCGGGCCAGCAGGGGCGCGGCGACATTCAGCGCCAGCACCGCCAGGCAGATGCCGTAGGCCGACCAGACGTACAGGCCATGGTGGCCCATGGCGAGAAAATCATTGAACGAGGCGAAGCTCATCGTGCTGCCTCCCGGCCCAGGCTGTTCATGACCTCATCCTTGACCCAACTGGCGCGGGCTTCGCGCTTGAGCACTTCGAGGCGCATGCGCAGCAACAGCACCACGCCGAAGAAGCAGTAGAAACCCAGCGCCGTGAGCAGCAACGGCAGCCACATTTCCACCGGCATCGCCGGTTTTTCGGTGAGGGTGAAGGTGGCGCCCTGGTGCAGGGTGTTCCACCACTCCACCGAGTACTTGATGATCGGGATGTTGATCACGCCGACGATGGCCAGCACCGCGCAGGCCTTGGCCGCGCTGTCACGGTTACTGATGGCCTGGCCCAGGGCGATGATGCCGAAGTACAGGAACAGCAGGATCAGCATCGAGGTCAGGCGTGCGTCCCACACCCACCAGCTGCCCCAGGTCGGCTTGCCCCAGATGGCGCCGGTGACCAGCGCCACGGCGGTCATCCAGGCGCCGATGGGCGCTGCGCATTGCAGGGCGACGTCGGCCAGTTTCATCTTCCACACCAGCCCCACCACCCCGGCCACCGCCAGCAGCACGTAGCAGGACTGCGCCAGCATCGCCGCCGGCACGTGGATATAGATGATGCGGAAACTATTGCCCTGCTGGTAGTCCTGGGGGGCGAAGGCCAGGCCCCAGGTGATGCCCACCAGCAGCAGCAGGATGGCGGAAACGGTCAGCCACGGCAGCATGCGGCCGCTGATGGCATAGAACCATTTGGGGGAACCCAGCTTGTGGAACCACGTCCAGCTTATTTTCATCAGGGTACATCCAGGGTGTTGGCCAGGCTGCAATGCCCGGAACTCGTTATTCGCCGACGCTGATCTTCAGGCCGGCGGCGATCGCAAAGGGTGCCAGTGTCACCGCCAGGGCCGTCAGGCTGGCAAGCCAGAGCAGGTGGCCGGTGGCGGGCATATTCTGCAACGCCGCCTGCAACGCACCACTGCCCAGGATCAATACAGGGATATACAACGGCAGAATCAGCAACGCCAGCAGCAAACCGCCGCGCTTGAGACCGACCGTCAGCGCCGCCCCCACCGCGCCCAGCAGGCTCAGTACCGGCGTGCCCAGCAACAGCGAAGCGAGCAGCACCGGCAGGCAACTGGCCGGCAGGCCGAGCATCAGCGCCAGCAGTGGCGCCAACAATACCAGCGCCAGGCCGGAAAAGATCCAGTGCGCCAGGACCTTGGCCAGCACAAGCAGCGCCAGTGGGTGCGGCGACAGCACCCACTGCTCCAGCGAGCCGTCCTCGAAGTCGCTGCGAAACAGCCCGTCCAGCGACAGCAACACCGCCAGCAACGCCGCGACCCAGACCAGTCCCGGCGACAAGGTTTGCAACAATTGTGTCTCGGGCCCCACCGCCAGTGGGAACAGCGCGACCACTATGGCAAAGAACACCAGCGGGTTTGCCAGTTCCGCCGGGCGGCGGAACAACAGGCGCGCTTCGCGGCGCAACAGCAAAAGGAATACGCTCATGCCGCCCATTGCCCCAAGTTCAGTTCACGGTAACCGGCAGGCTTTTGCGCCAAGGTGTGGTGGGTGGTCAGTACCACCGTGCCGCCCTGTTCGCAGTGCGCCGCCAGGTGCGCCTCGAGTTGGGCGACGCCCTGCTTGTCGAGGGCGGTGAAGGGTTCGTCGAGAATCCACAGCGGCGGGCTGTCCAGGTACAACCGCGCCAGCGCCACGCGCCGTTGCTGGCCGGCTGACAGGGTGTGGCACGGCACATCCTCGAAACCGCGCAGGCCGACGGCCTCCAGCGCGCGCCAGATGGCTTCGCGGCCCGCCGGCTGGTGCAGCGCGCAGAGCCAGGCGAGGTTTTCTTCGGCGGTGAGCAAGTCCTTGATGCCGGCGGCGTGGCCGATCCAGATAAGGATGCTGGCCAGGGCGTGGCGCTGCTCGGCCAATGGCTGGCCGCCGAGCAGGATCTGCCCGGCGGTGGGCTGCATCAGCCCGGCCAGCAGGCGCAACAGGCTGGTCTTGCCGCTGCCGTTGGGGCCGGCGATCTGCAGCATGTCGCCGGGGCGCAGTTCGAAGTCCAGGTGCTCGAACAGCAGTCGCCAGTCGCGCTCGCAGGCCAGGCCTGCGGCTTGGAGGTGAAGGGTCACGGTTTCGCCTTATTCAGGTTGGGCTCATGATCTGCGCCGTGCGCTTCGCGTGCAAACCCGCTCCCACAAGGACCAACGCAATCCTTGTGGGAACGGGTTTACCCGCGAAGCAGACGACACCGGTCTCGAACCCTGTGTCTCAAGTCGCCCCCTGCCCTGCCGTTATACTGGCAGGCGGGCGGCCGGCATTATTACACGCGCTGCCCCGCTGCCAAGAGGGCGGGTTCGACAGGTTGTATACAATCATGACTGAAATCAATAGTCTCGGCGCACAAACTGTGCCAAACCCCCAGGCGACCAGGGCCGCCATGACCGGCGAACTGCTGCGCCTGCTGCAATCGCAGCCTGGGCTGCTGGCACCGGGCGAGACGGCGCGCGCCGAAGTCATGTCGCTGCGCCAGGTCGGCCAGGACTTCCAGCTGCTGCTGCGCCTGACCCAGACCAACGGCAACCAGACCCAACTGCAGGCCAGCGCCAGCCAGCCACTGCCCCAGGGCAGCCTGATCACCGTCACCCAAACCGACAGCAACCGCCTGGCGGTGCTGGTGCAGCAGGTCAACGCCAACAACATCGCCACCCTCACCCGCCTCGACACCCGCCAGGTGCCGGTCGGCACCTTGCTGCAAGGCAAAGTGCTGACCAGCCAGGCCTTGCCGCAGCCCCCCGGCGAAGCGGCCAGTTTCCGTTCGCTGGTGAGCCTGCTCAACAGCAGCCAGGCCGGTGCCACCCTGACCATCGACAGCCCACGCCCTTTACCGGTCGGCAGCCTGCTCAGCGCCCTGGTGCAAGGCGACCAGTCGCTGCGTTTCGTGCCCTTGAGTGGCCGCCAGGATCAACTGGCGATCGCCCAGCACCTGGTCACCCAGCAAGGGCTGCAGGCGTCACTGCCGGGGCTGCTCAGCGGCCTGCAGCAGATCGCCCGCTCGCCGGACGCCGGTGTCGAACTGCGTGCCAGCGCTGAGCGCCTGCTGGCCAGCCTGCCGGACGCGCGGCAACTGGGCGACCCAAAGCAACTGGCCCAGGCGCTGAACAACAGCGGCGCGTTCCTGGAGACCAAGCTGCTCGGCGGGCTCGCCAGCGGCGTGGCACCCGACCTCAAGGCCCAGCTGGTGCGCCTGATCGCCCAGTTGCCGCCGCCAGCGGCCAGCCCGACACCCAGCCCGATGCTGACCAGCGCCTCCCTGGCCCAGGCACTGCCTGGTTTTGCCCGCAGCGCACTGGGTATGCTCGGCCAAGTCAGCCCACGCCCACAGGCGGGGCCCTTCCCGCTGCCCGTACGCCTGCTGCAGAAGCTGGAGCAAGAAGGCGATCTGCAGCAACTGCTGCGCCTGGCCGCCGGCGCCGTGTCGCGCCTGCAGAGCCACGCGCTGTCCAGCCTGCAGCAATCCGGTCAACTGGAAAACGGCAACCTGCAGACCACCTGGCAGACTGAAATCCCCATTCGCCACGGCCAGGAATTCATCCCCCTGCAGGTCAAGCTGCAACGCGAGGAAACCCCACAACAGCAAGCCGACCGGGAACGCGAACAGCACGAACAGCGTGATCCGATGGCCGCACTATGGCGCATCGAGCTGGCCTTCGACCTGGCCCCCCTTGGCCCTTTGCAAGTTCAGGCTCAACTGTCTCAAGGGCGCCTGTCGGGCCAGCTCTGGGCCGAGCAGGAGCGCACGGCACGGCTGATCGACAGCCAGCTCGGCGCCCTGCGCGAACGCCTGCTGGCCCGCGGCCTCGACGTCGGCGACCTGGAATGTCACCCTGGCACCCCGCCACAGGGCCCACGTACACGCCTGGAACAACGTTGGGTGGACGAGAACGCATGAAGCAGCAACCACCGCGCCAGGCCATTGCCCTGAGCTACGACGGCCAGCAGGCCCCTACCCTGAGTGCCAAGGGCGACGACGAACTGGCCGAAGCCATCCTCGCGCTGGCCCGCGAGCATGAAGTGCCGATCTACGAGAATGCCGAACTGGTACGCCTGCTGGCGCGCCTGGAACTGGGCGAGCAGATCCCCGAAGCGCTGTACCTGACCATCGCCGAGATCATCGCCTTTGCCTGGCAGCTGCGCGGCAAGGTGCCAGTGAACTTCGACGACACCCCACCAGGCGAGCGCGACATCACCCCGCCCGTGCTCGCCCTGCCCGATTCGCAACGGTAATTAAGTAGCGCCCCGCAACTGCCGGCACCTGCCACCTTTGCCGCCCCTCACAACGGCAAAGGTGATCCACCATGGATACTCCCATCGTCAACTCTGCGGGCGTGCAGTTCGTTCGCGACCATCTGGTCCAATTCCCCCGCCCCGACCATGCCGCGGCCGACGCCATCAGGGCCTGGGCCAGCGAGCGCGGTCTGCACCTGGATCCCAACCAGGTCGAGGTAGTGACCCTGCACTACCAGTCCGGCGCCGACTTCGGCTGGGACGGCAAGGTCATGCAGCGCCAAAGCTTGACCCAGGCCTTGCTGTCCAACTGGCAGGGCGAATCGAACAACAACCTGGTCGGCGGCCTGTTCGGCGCGCCTTGGGCGGGCCGCTTTCCCGGCCCCATCCGCCTGGTCGAAACCTTGCGCGAGCGTGAATGGCCCAGCAACGGCGCAGCCTACGAGGTCTTCAACGGGCTGTTCAGGCGCTCGCAACCCCAGGAATACAGCCACAAGACCCTGATCGATATCCCTGCCGAAGACTTCCAGCAATTCGTCTGGAACATGGATTTCCATACAGGCTACAAGGCGATGCTCGACACCTATTGGGCGAAGCATCTGCTCGACTACGGCAACTGCGCACGCATCAACTTCCTTGCGGCCTGCAACAAACAGGCGGCGCAAGGCAGCCTCAGCCGTGCCGGCGTGCACCTCGCCTGGCAGGCAGCCGGGGTGCTGGAGAAACCGGGCAGCGTGCAGACCAGGCCCTTGAACGTGTACGGTTATACCGCGACCGACCTGCTGTGCATCAAGGACCGAGCCAGCGGCCTGACCCTGCTGTATGTGCCGGGCAACGCCTCGCCGCTGCACGAGTTCGCCAGGGAGGAGTTGCTCAAGGACTGGTTCGCCCAGCAGTGCAAGGACCTCGACAAGCGTCAGGCATTGGTCCAGCATTTTGCCCGCGCAGATGCCCCAGACGGCCTCAGCTACAGTGGCCTGGCTACTGCGCTCGATGGCCTGGCGGCCTATCCCCACAGCAACACCCTCAACCCCGAGCGCCCCGGCTTCACCACCGAGGGGCATTGGCCGGCCCAGGACTACGTCAACTACAAGGTCCAGGCGTATAGCCCACTCATCGCGGGCGATTTGTTCCTGGCCTTGGCGCAACGCCACAAGCGGCGCAGCTATCAGGACGCCGACTACATCGTCACCGACCGCAGCGAAGTGCTCAAAGCGCGTTGGCACGGCTACCTGGACTCGGCCATCGGCTACCTGGCGCCGCTGGCGCTAGTGGTTCCTGAGCTGGCGCCATTGTTCGCCCTGGGCGGTGTCGCCCAGTTCGGTCTCGGTCTGGACCAGGCCATCAACGGCAAGCACCAGCAGGAACAGGCCGCAGGTGTCGGCGAGGCCACGTTCGGCCTGCTCAACGCGGCGCCACTGGCCCACGCACTCGCCAACGAGACGCCGCTGCTGTTGCGTATGCGCGATGAACGCTTCGTCATGCCCAGCCGCGTCAACGGCCAGCTCGGCTACCCCATGGGGCCGGTCACGCCGCCGCACTTTCCCGAGGCGCTCGCCGACTACTTCCACTTCCCCGAACCCGTGGCTGCGCTACCCGATGCGGATGAAGTCGTCAGCAGCCGGGTCAGCCGAATCCCGCGCTTCGACGGCACCCCAGACAGCCTGCTTGGCAAAGTCGAGGGCTATATCACTGAGCTGGTCTATGACCTGGAGTTTGATGCGTTCATCCGCGAGGACGAACTCAATCATGTCCACCCAACGTTCTATGTACCGGACCCGTCGGCCGAACAGCTCATCACGGCCGATGTCAGCTTACGCCCGGTCACACACGACATGCGCATGCGCTCCTTGCGCGCCATGGGCGTGAACCTGCGCCTGCCATTCGAGTATCCGCCCGTGGACGCCGGCATGGCATTGCCGATACCCAAGCAAGTCTCCAGCATCTGGGTGGGCGACAAACTGATCAGCCCCACCCTGCTTGGCAACCTTGGCAGCAACGCGCGACGCCTGAAGGACAGCCAGTATGCCTACCGCCTGTTTCTGTCCAATGCCACGCCAAGCGTCTTCGAGGAAAACCTGCGCCTGCTGGCCGAACATGCGCCGCACCTGCAAGTGCTGCCGCTTGAAGAACAACCCTTCTATGCCAACTTCCAGCAGAGTCGCTATTTTGCCCAGTTCCAGGCGGCGATCGACGGCAACGGCGGCGTGGCCACCAACTTCTCCTCGGCTTCGGACGTCTTGCGCTACCCGCTGCTAAACCACGAGGGCGGCCTGTACATGGACGTGGACGATACCTTGCTCGAACCTGGCAAGGCGCCGCATCTGTTCAGGGGTGTTCCGTCAGGCGAGCCCGGCGAAGCTATTGATGACGTCGAGCTGCTCGCCCCGCAGGACGGCCTGGTGCTGTTCCCGCCGGTGTCCAACGAGCAGCTCGGCATGCATTGCCTTTACAACACCACGCCCATCGGCAGCCATCCGGGCAATCCGCTGCTGGAAGCGATTTCCGAGGAAATGCATGGCCGATACGCCGCGGACCCGGACTTCTACAACAGCCGGCCAGACCCACAGCAAGACCCGGAGGCGGCCCATCGGTACGCCACCCGGCTCAACCGGCTGACCGGCCCCGCCATGCTCAACAGCGTGATCGATCGCCATCTTGCCCTGGCGGCAGCACTGCGCCAGGTCACCAACCTGTACGGCATGACTCGGGTGAACGCCGGGCGATTCGTCGATCTTGAGCGATATCGGCAGCTGCAACACCAGTGGCAACCACTGAACCGCGTCATCAGGATCGGCGGCAGCCACTCCTGGGCCACCACCTGAGCATCGCGTCAAGCAAACGGCAAGCAGCTGGGGCCGCTCTGCGGCCCCAGCGATCACTCGCCGCGGTGCAGCATGCTCATCAGTTGTGCTTCAGCCTGGGTCAGGCCGCAGGTCTGCGTCAGCTCCTCGACGCTCGCCCCCATCCCCACCAGCTTGGCCGCCTGGGTGAAGGTCACGCTGTTGGGGTCGCGTTGCTCCAGTTGCTGGAGCTTCTCGGGCAACGGCGCCACCACCGCGCGCAGTTCGTGAATGGCCTCGCCCATGCGCACGGTGCCGTTCTGGTAGTCGTCCAGGCGCTTGGCCAGGTCCTTGATGCGCTGGTCACGCAGCGCATCGCCCTGGGCCTGCTGGGCGGCCAGCTCACGCTGGCGCTTGCTGTAATTGAGGAAGAACCACAGGCTCAGCGCCCACAGCAGCGCCAGGAGGATGACAGCAGCCTCGAAAATCAACTCAGATGCTCTCCAGCTCGGACCACTCTTCCTCGGTCATCATCTTGTCCAGCTCGACCAGGATCAGCAGCTCGCCGTTCTTGTTGCAGACGCCCTGGATGAACTTGGCCGACTCTTCGTTGCCGACGTTCGGCGCGGTCTCGATTTCCGACTGACGCAGGTACACCACTTCAGCGACGCTGTCGACGAGGATGCCGACCACCTGCTTGTCCGCCTCGATGATGACGATGCGGGTATTGTCGGTGATGTCCGAAGGCATCAGGCCAAAGCGCTGGCGGGTGTCGATCACCGTCACCACGTTGCCGCGCAGGTTGATGATGCCCAGCACGTAGCTGGGTGCGCCCGGCACCGGAGCGATCTCGGTGTAGCGCAGCACTTCCTGAACCTGCATGACGTTGATGCCGTAGGACTCATTGTCCAGACGGAAAGTAACCCACTGCAGGATCGGATCTTCGGAACCTTGTGCAGACGACTTCTTCATTCCCCTAGCCCTCTTAATCCGCCCTCGGCGGTGTGCTCTGTATAGCCGCGGCAGTAGCGGCGTTGATTCAGTTGTGTTTGGTGTTCATCTGCTTGACCGCGCCACTGGCGATCAGCTCGGCCAGCTCGGCGACGTCGAGCAACGCGCACATGTGTTCGATCACCGTGCCGGCCAGCCACGGACGCTGGCCGCGCTGGCTGCGCCACTTGATCTCGTTCGGGTCCAGGCGCAATGAACGGCTGACCTGGTGTACCGCCAGCCCCCATTCGTAGCCCTGCACCGAAATCACGTATTGCAGGCCCTGGCGGAAGTCCTCGCGGTAGCGGTCGGGCATGACCCAACGCGCGGTATCGAGGACTTTCAGGTTGCCCGCCTGGCAGCTGAGGATGCCGAGGAACCAGTCCGGCTGGCCGAACAGCGGCGTCAGCTCCTGTCCGGCCAGCGAGTAGATCGAGCCCAGGCATACCAACGGCACCGCCAGGGTAAGGCCGGCGACGTCGAACAGCAGGCATTCGAACGGCTCGGCCGCCCAGGCCGGGCGGCCATCGGCCGTGGCCGGTGGCACAGGCGCGGCGGGTGCCGGCAGGTGCACCTCGACCAGGGGTGCGACCGGCTCGGCGGCCTGGACCTCGGTCAGCAGCGGGATACTGGCTTCAGCCAGCACCTGTTCCTCGACCACACTGACCACGGGCTGGGCCGGCGGCAGGACGGTCGGCAGCACCTTGACCTGCGGTTCGGCAAAAGGCCGCGCTGCTGCGGCTGCCGGCTCGGCCCGGCGGCGGGCGTCAGCGGCCTGTTCTTCGCGAACAGCCGCTTCGAATTCGTCACTGGGCGCCTGGCTGGCCGGCTGCGCGGCTGGCGCAGGCTCCGGCAGCTCGAACGACTCGGTGGCTTCCTGCAGCAGGCCATCCAGGTACGACTGCAGGGCCATTTGCGGTTTGCTGGCGATATGCCGGGCTTGGTTCATCAGGCCACCTGCAGCGCGGAGCGGTAAGTGAGCAGGTGCTTGAGCAGCGCCCGGTAGGCAATGACGCCACGGCTCTTGCCGTCGAACTGCGAGGGCGTGACACCATTGCGGCTGGCATCGCGCAGGCGCGTGTCAACCGGGATATAGCCCTGCCAGACCTGCTCGCCATAGGTGTCGCGCAGCACTTTCAAGGTGCCCAGCGATGCCTGGGTGCGGCGGTCGAACAGGGTCGGGACGATCTGGTAGGGCAGTGCCTGTTTACGCGAACGGTTGACCATGGCCAGGGTCCCGACCATGCGTTCCAGGCCCTTGACCGCGAGGAACTCGGTCTGCACCGGGATCACCAGCTGCTGGCAGGCGGCCAGGGCATTGACCATCAGCACGCCGAGCAAGGGCGGGCTGTCGATCAGGGCGAAGTCGAAGTCCTGCCACAGTTGCGCCAGACTCTTGGCGATCACCAGGCCCAGGCCACTCTGCCCCGGCGACTGGCGCTCCAGCACCGCCAGCGCGGTGCTCGACGGCAGCAGCGAGATACGCTCGTCGCTGGTAGGCAGCAGCAACTGGCCCGGCAGCCCTTCGGGCACCGTGCCTTTATGCAGGAACAGGTCGTAGCAGCTGTGCTCGAGCGCGTCGGGGTTGTGCCCGAAATAGCTGGTCATCGAGCCGTGCGGGTCGAGGTCGACAACGACCACGCGCTTGCCCGCCTCGGCCAGCAGGCCGGCCAGGGCGATGGTGGTGGTGGTCTTGCCAACGCCACCCTTTTGATTGGCTACTGCCCAGACTCTCATAGGACAAATTCTATCTCGTTGATTTGGCGCGAGACTCTGTAGGAGCGGGCTTGACCCGCGAACACCGGCAAAGCCGGTGCCACTACCGCGCAGCCTGTTTCGCGGGACAAGCCCGCTCCTACAGAGGCCGCGCAAGACCACTCACCTGTATGGCCATCAGCGTCGGGGAATTGACGAATCATTGCCCCGTCAGCGTTGCAGGCGTGACTGGTGCACTTTGTGTGCCAGCCCGGCGCAAGGCCGCATCCGGCGTGGCGTTGGCACTGCCGCTGCCGGTCAGGCTGCGACGCACCTCGAGGTTGCGTGAAATCACCAGCACCACCCGGCGGTTGCGCGCGCGCCCTTCGGCAGTGTCGTTGCCGGCCACCGGCTGGTACTCGCCATAGCCCACCGAGGCCATGCGCGCCGGATTGACGCCTTCCATCGCCAGCAGGCGGACGATGCTCGCCGCGCGCGCCGAAGACAGCTCCCAGTTGGTCGGGTACTGCGCCGTGCGGATCGGCAGGTTGTCGGTAAAGCCTTCGACGTGCACCGGGTTGGCGAATGGCTTGAGGATCTTCGCCACTTTTTCGACGATCGAGAAGGCAACATCGCTGGGCATGGCGTCACCGCTGCCGAACAGCAGCGAGGAGTTGAGCTCGATCTCGATCCACAGCTCGTTGCCGCGCACGGTCATCTGGTCGGACTTGATCAGGTCGCCGAACGCATCGCGCACATCGTCGGCAATGCTCTTGAGCGGATCGACACTGGCCTGGGCCAGGCCGGCGTCGGTCTGTTCGCTGTCCTTGACCAGCGGCTCGGCGGGTTTGACCGTGAGCGGGCGCTCATCGCCGATGGGGATCGGCTTCATGCTGCGCTCAGGGTCGTTGAACACCCCGATCAGCGCCTGCGAGATCTGCTTGTACTTGCCCTCGTTGATCGAGGAAATCGAGTACATGACCACGAAAAAGGCGAATAGCAAGGTGATGAAGTCGGCGTACGACACCAGCCAGCGCTCGTGGTTTTCATGTTCCTCGGTATGACGACGACGGGCCATGGGTTACTCCATGAAGCCTTGCAGCTTGAGCTCGATCGAACGCGGGTTCTCGCCTTCGGCGATCGACAGCAGGCCCTCGAGCAGCATCTCGCGGTAACGCGACTGGCGCAGGGTGACGGCCTTGAGCTTGTTGGCGATCGGCAGCAGGATCAGGTTGGCACTGGCGACACCATAAATGGTGGCGACGAACGCCACGGCAATACCGTTACCCAGCTGCGAAGGGTCGGCGAGGTTGCCCATCACGTGGATCAAGCCCATCACCGCACCGATGATACCGATGGTCGGCGCATAGCCGCCCATGCTCTCGAACACCTTGGCCGCCTGGATATCGCGGGCCTCCTGGGTCAGGAAATCCACCTCGAGGACGCTGCGAATGGCTTCCGGTTCGGCACCGTCGACCAGCAGTTGCAAGCCCTTGCGCGCATAGGGGTCGGGCTCGGCATCCGCCACGCCTTCCAGGCCCAGCAGGCCTTCCTTGCGGGCGGTCAGGCTCCAGTTGACGACACGGTCGATACCGCCGGCCAGGTCCACCCGTGGCGGGAAGAAGATCCAGCGCACGATCTGCAGCGCCCGTTTGAACGACGACAGCGGCGACTGCAGCAGCGCCGCCGCCAGGGTGCCGCCCAGCACGATCAGCGCCGCCGGGCCGTTGAGCAGCGCACCGACATGCCCACCCTCGAGGAAGTTACCGCCGACGATGGCGACGAAAGCGAGGATCAGGCCGATCAGGCTCAAGACATCCATCAGACGCACGCCTCGACCAGATGCTTGCCGATCTCGTCCAGGCTGTACACCGCGTCGGCGAGGTTGGCCTTGACGATCGCCATGGGCATGCCATAGATCACGCAGCTGGCTTCATCCTGCGCCCACACGGTGCTGCCGCCCTGCTTGAGCAGGCGCGCACCTTCGCGGCCATCGGCGCCCATGCCGGTGAGCACCACCGACAGCACCTTGTCGCCATAGGACTTGGCGGCGGAGCCAAAGGTGATGTCGACACACGGCTTGTAGTTAAGGCGCTCGTCGCCCGGCAGGATTTTCACCGTGCCACGGCCGTCGACCATCATCTGCTTGCCGCCAGGCGCCAACAGGGCCAGGCCCGGGCGCAGCACGTCGCCGTCCTCGGCTTCCTTGACGCTGATCTTGCACAGCTTGTCCAGGCGCTCGGCGAAGGCCTTGGTAAAGGCCGCCGGCATGTGCTGGATCAGCACGATCGGCGCCGGGAAGTTGGCTGGCAACTGGGTGAGCACACGCTGCAGCGCGACCGGGCCACCGGTGGAGGTGCCGATGGCCACCAGCTTGTAAGGCTTGCGCTTGGGCGCTGGCGAATGAGCCGGCGCTGGCGCGGCAGCGCGCGCCGGTGCCACCGGGCGCGCAGGCGCGGTGCCGGCAAAACTGCTGGCAGGCGTGTGGCTGCTGGCCGGTGCCGGCGCTGCGGCCGGCGCCGGGCTTGCGTAACCGCTGAAACGGCGGTTGCTGCGCGAGATGGTATGGACCTTCTCGCACAGCATCTGCTTGACCTTCTCGGGGTTGCGCGAGATGTCTTCGAAATTCTTGGGGAGGTAATCCACCGCACCAGCATCCAGCGCATCCAGCGTAACGCGGGCGCCTTCATGGGTCAGCGACGAGAACATCAACACCGGCGTCGGGCAGCGCTGCATGATGTGCCGCACCGCAGTGATGCCGTCCATCATGGGCATTTCATAGTCCATGGTGATGACATCGGGCTTGAGCGACAGCGCCTGGTCGATAGCTTCCTTGCCATTGGTCGCGGTGCCCACGACCTGGATCGTCGGGTCGGCCGAGAGAATTTCCGAGACACGGCGGCGGAAGAAACCGGAATCATCCACCACCAGGACCTTGACTGCCATAAACACTCCATTAGGTGGCGCACCCGCCAGGGCGCGCCACCGAAATCAAATACGCCGGGCGGCGTAACGCTTGAGCATGCTCGGAACGTCGAGGATCAACGCGATACGACCGTCACCGGTGATGGTGGCGCCGGACATGCCCGGGGTGCCCTGCAGCATCTTGCCCAGCGGCTTGATCACCACTTCTTCCTGCCCCACCAACTGGTCGACCACGAAGCCGATGCGCTGGGTACCCACCGACAGAATCACCACGTGGCCTTCGTGCTGCTCCTCGTGCGCCTGGTCCTGGACCAGCCAGCGCTTGAGGTAGAACAGCGGCAGCGCCTTGTCGCGGACGATCACCACTTCCTGGCCGTCGACCACGTTGGTGCGCGACAGGTCGAGGTGGAAGATCTCGTTGACGTTGACCAGCGGGAAGGCGAACGCCTGGTTGGCCAGCATCACCATCAAGGTCGGCATGATCGCCAGGGTCAGCGGCACCTTGATGACGATCTTCGAGCCCTGGCCCTTGGCCGAGAAGATGTTGATCGAGCCGTTGAGCTGGGAAATCTTGGTCTTCACCACGTCCATGCCGACACCGCGGCCGGACACGTCGGAGATCTCGGTCTTGGTCGAGAAGCCCGGGGCGAAGATCAGGTTGTAGCAGTCCGACTCGCTCAGGCGGTCGGCGGCGTCCTTGTCCATCAGGCCCTTCTCGACGGCCTTGGCCCGCAGCACGCTCGGGTCCATGCCCTTGCCGTCGTCGGAGATCGACAGCAGGATGTGGTCGCCTTCCTGTTCCGCCGACAGCACCACGCGACCGGTACGGGCCTTGCCCGAAGCTTCGCGCTCGTCGGGCATCTCGACACCATGGTCGACGGCGTTGCGCACCAAGTGCACCAGCGGGTCGGCCAGGGCCTCGACGAGGTTCTTGTCGAGGTCGGTCTCTTCACCGACCAGTTCCAGGTTGATCTCTTTCTTGAGCTGACGCGCCAGGTCACGGACCAGGCGCGGGAAGCGACCGAAGACCTTCTTGATCGGCTGCATGCGGGTCTTCATGACCGCGGTCTGCAGGTCGGCGGTGACCACGTCGAGGTTGGACACGGCCTTGGACATGGCCTCGTCGCCGCTGTTCAGGCCCAGGCGCACCAGGCGGTTACGCACCAGCACCAGTTCGCCGACCATGTTCATGATCTCGTCCAGGCGCGCAGTGTCGACCCGCACCGTGGTTTCCGCTTCGCTGGCGCCGTGCTTCTCGGCGGCCGGTGCCGGGGCACGGGCGGGAGCCGCTGCAGCCGGTTTGGCGGCAGCAGCCGGGGCCGGTGCGGCAGCTGGCGCAGGAGCAGGTGCCGGCTTGGCCACAGGCTTTGCTTCTGCCTTTGGCGCGGCCGCCACAGCGGCAGCGGGTGCCTCGGCAACTACCGCATCGCCGGAGAACTTGCCCTTGCCATGCAACTGGTCCAGCAGCGCTTCGAATTCATGCTCGCTGATGTCATCGCCCGCAGCAGCAGGCGCGGCACTTGCAGCCGGCGCGGCAGCGCCCGGCAGCGCATCGACGGCGAAGGTGCCCTTGCCGTGCAACTGGTCAAGCAACGACTCGAACTCGTCGTCGGTAATCTCGTCGCTGGCTGCAGCGGGCGCGGCAGTTGCCGGCTCGCTGGCCGCCACTTCGCTCGAAAACTGGCCTTTGCCGTGCAACTGGTCGAGCAGGTTCTCGAACTCGGCGTCGGTGATCTCGTCACCGCCGGTGACCGGCGCCTCGCCTTGCATCTGCTCATCCAGCTCGGCCTCGGCCTTGACCGCATCGAGCGAGTTGAGCAGTTGCTCGAACTCGGTATCGGTGATGTCCGGCTCGGCGCTGGCCTCGACCACTGGCTCGGCCTCGACCACGGCGGCTGGCGCCTGGGCGGCGCCCGGTTCGGCCAGGCGCGACAGCGCCGCCAGCAGCTCCGGGGTGGCCGGGGTGACATCGGTGCGCTCACGCACCTGGCCGAACATGCTGTTGACCGTGTCGAGCGCTTCGAGCACCACATCCATCAGTTCCGCGTCGACCCGGCGCTCACCTTTGCGCAGGATGTCGAACACGTTTTCGGCGATGTGGCAGCACTCCACCAGTTCGTTGAGCTGAAGGAAGCCGGCGCCCCCTTTTACAGTGTGGAAACCGCGGAAAATCGCATTGAGCAGGTCCGCGTCATCGGGCCGGCTTTCCAGCTCGACCAGTTGCTCGGACAACAACTCGAGGATTTCGCCGGCCTCTACCAGGAAATCCTGGAGGATTTCTTCATCGGCGCCGAAGCTCATTAAACGTGCTCCTTAAAAACCCAGGCTGGACAGCAGATCATCGACATCGTCCTGACCGGACACGACGTCTTCACGCTTATCGGCATGAATCTGCGGACCTTCACCCCGAGTCGGATGTTTTTCTTCATCTTTTTCAGCGCGCAGCTGCTGGTGGTCATGTTCGATACCGGCGAAGCGGTCGACCTGGCTGGCCATCAGCACGAGCTTGAGCAGATTGCTTTCTACTTCGGTGACCAGCGCGGTAACCCGCTTGATCACCTGGCCGGTCAGGTCCTGATAGTCCTGAGCCAGCAAGATATCGTTGAGATGCCCGGCGACCTTGCGGTTACCTTCGGCACTGTGCGTCAGGAAACTGTCGACACGCTTGACCAGCTCACGGAATTCCGGCGCCGCCACTTCGCGGCGCATGAAGCGCTGCCAGTCGGCGGACAGGTCCTGGGCTTCGCTGGCCAGGCTGTTGAGCACCGGCGTGCTCTCCTCCACCAGGTCCATGGTGCGGTTGGCCGCGCCTTCGGTGAGGCGCACCACGTAGGAAAGGCGCTCGGTGGCATCGGTGATCTGCGAGACCTCCTCGGCCTGCGGCATCGCCGGGTCGATCTGGAAACTGACGATCGCACTGTGCAGTTCACGGGTGAGTTTGCCGACTTCCTGATACAAGCCACGGTCGCGGGTCTGGTTCAGCTGATGAATCAGCTGCACCGCATCGCCGAACCGGCCGCGCTCGAGGCTCTCGACCAGTTCCTGGGCATGTTTTTTCAGGGTTGATTCGAACTCACCCAGCGAGTTGTTGGTTGACTCCATGGCGCCCCCTGAGGTGACTCAGCCGTTGACGCGTTCGAAGATCTTCTCGATCTTTTCTTTGAGCACCTGGGCGGTGAAAGGCTTGACCACATAGCCGTTTACCCCGGCCTGGGCCGCTTCGATGATCTGCTCACGCTTGGCTTCGGCGGTCACCATCAGCACCGGCAGGTGCTTCAGACGCTCGTCGGCGCGGACTTTGCGCAGCAGTTCGATACCGGACATGCCCGGCATGTTCCAGTCGGTCACCAGAAAATCGAAGTGGCCGCTTTCCAGCATCGGCAACGCGGTGTTGCCGTCGTCAGCTTCCGAGGTATTGGTGAACCCCAGATCACGCAACAGGTTCTTGATGATCCGCCGCATCGTCGAAAAGTCGTCAACGATGAGGATTTTCATGTCTTTGTTCAAGTAGACCTCCAAGCAGTCTTAAACGCGCTCGGCGCCGAGCGCGCAGTCAATCAATTCGGTAGAGCAAAAAACGACTGCATCGAACCCGGGCTCAACGTGCCCGCCATTCCCCCAGGCGGCCGCGCAAACGCGCCGCGCACTGGCTATGCAACTGGCTGACACGCGACTCGCTGACCCCCAGCACCTCACCGATTTCCTTGAGGTTCAGCTCTTCGTCGTAGTACAGCGCGAGCACCAGGCGCTCACGCTCCGGCAGGTTGGCGATCGCCTCGGCCAGGGCGCGCTGGAAGCGCTCGTCTTCCAGATCACGCGATGGCTCCAGCTGGCCGCTGGCCCCGTCCTCGTGCAAGCCTTCGTGTTCACCGTCCTGCAACAGGTCGTCAAAACTGAACAGGCGGCTGCCCAAGGTATCGTTCAGAATCCCGTAGTAATCATCGAGACTCAATTGGAGTTCGGCAGCAACCTCGTGATCTTTAGCGTCGCGACCGGTTCTTGCTTCAACCGAGCGCATTGCGTCACTGACCATGCGCGTATTGCGGTGTACCGAACGGGGTGCCCAATCCCCCTTGCGCACCTCGTCGAGCATGGCGCCGCGGATGCGGATGCCAGCATAGGTCTCGAAGCTCGCGCCCTTGCTGGCGTCGTACTTGTTGGCGACTTCCAGCAGGCCGATCATGCCGGCCTGGATCAGGTCCTCGACCTGCACGTTGGCCGGCAGGCGCGCCAGCAGGTGGTAGGCGATGCGCTTGACCAGCGGCGCGTAGCGCTCTACCAGCTCGTACTGGGCGTCCTTCGACGCCTTGCTGTACATCTTGAAGCCGCTCGCACTCATAGCACTGGCCCCGCGCTGGTGGGCTGCACCAGACGCTCGACGAAAAACTCCAGGTGCCCGCGCGGGTTGGCTGGCAGCGGCCAGCTGTCGACCTTCTGCGCGATGGCCTTGAAGGCCAGCGCACACTTGGACCGAGGGAAGGCCTCATAGACCGCCCGCTGCTTCTGCACCGCCTTGCGCACACATTCGTCGTAAGGCACGGCGCCGACGTATTGTAGGGCGACGTCGAGGAAGCGATCCGTGACCTTGGTCAACTTGGCGAACAGGTTGCGCCCTTCCTGCGGGCTCTGCGCCATGTTGGCCAGCACGCGGAAGCGGTTCATGCCGTAGTCGCGGTTGAGCAGCTTGATCAGGGCGTAGGCATCGGTGATCGAGGTGGGCTCGTCACAGACCACCAGCAACACCTCTTGCGCGGCCCGCACGAAGCTGACCACCGACTCACCGATACCGGCGGCGGTGTCGATCACCAGCACATCGAGGTTGTCGCCGATTTCACTGAACGCCTGGATCAGGCCGGCGTGCTGGGCCGGCGCCAGGTGCACCATGCTCTGGGTGCCCGAGGCAGCCGGCACGATGCGTACCCCGCCCGGCCCCTGCAGCAGCACATCACGCAGCTCGCAACGGCCTTCGATGACGTCGGCCAGGGTGCGCTTGGGCGTCAGGCCCAGCAGTACGTCAACATTGGCCAGGCCCAGGTCGGCGTCGAGCAGCATGACCCGGCGGCCGAGCTCGGCCAGCGCCAGGGACAGGTTCACTGAAACGTTGGTCTTGCCGACGCCACCTTTGCCACCAGTGACGGCGATCACCTGTACGGGATGCATGCTACCCATGTCTGTTGGTTACCTTGTCTTGCTTGGACCCAGGCCACATGAGGGGCTTGATGCTCAGCGCCGCGGCCAGGCCGGGCAACCCCATGATGTAGGTACTTTGCACAGTGTTCACCTTTACCCCGCCCGCTTGCCGGGGTTGTGGTAGAGATCAGCGAACATGTCGGCCATGGCCTCTTCGCTGGGCTCGTCCTGCATCTGTACGCTCACCGCGCGGCTCACCAGCTGGTGTTTGCGCGGCAATTGCAGGTCATCCGGAATACGTGGCCCGTCGGTCAGGTAGGCAATCGGCAACTCGTGGCCGATGGCCAGGCTCAGCACTTCACCGAGGCAGGCGGTTTCATCGAGCTTGGTCAGGATGCAACCGGCCAGGCCACAGCGCTTGTAGCTGTGGTAAGCGGCGGTGAGCACCTGTTTCTGGCTGGTGGTGGCCAGTACCAGATAGTTCTTCGAGGCGATGCCGCGCCCGGCCAGCGTCTCCAGCTGCATGCGCAGCGCCGGGTCGCTGGCCTGAAGGCCCGCGGTATCGATCAGCACCACGCGCTTGCGCAGCAGCGGCTCGAGCGCCTGGGCCAGGGACTCACCCGGGTCGACGTAGGTGACCGGCACATTGAGGATGCGCCCCAGGGTTTTCAGCTGTTCCTGGGCGCCGATGCGGAAGCTGTCCATGCTCACCAGGGCGATATTGCTCGCGCCGTACTTGAGCACATAGCGTGCGGCCAGTTTCGCCAAGGTAGTGGTCTTGCCCATGCCGGCCGGGCCGACCATGGCGATCACCCCACCCTCCTCGATCGGCTCGACCTCGGGCACGTCGATCATCCGCGCCAGGTGCGCCAGGACCATGCGCCAGGCGTGGCGCGGCTCTTCGATTTCGGCGGTCAGCTCCAGCAACTCGCGGGCCAGCCCGCCCGACAAGCCCAGGCGCTGCAGGCGGCGCCAGAGGTTGGCCTGCTGTGGCTTGTTGCCTTGCAACTGGCTCCAGGCCAGCGAACCAAGCTGCACTTCGAGCAGCTCGCGCAGGCCGGTGAGCTCCGAGCGCATGGCGTCGAACAGGCGCGGATCGACCGGCGCGACAGCCGGTGCGGCAGGTGCCGCCGGCGCGTCGACATGCGGTTCGACCAGCGGTTCGGATGCGGTCAGCGACTGGCCGGCGAACAACTGCCGGTTACCCTCGCCGATTTCGCTGCGCCCGCTGATTTCAGCCTGGGCGGTGACGATGCGCGACTGGGTCTTGCGCAACTCGTCCTCGAGCTCGGCATTCGGCACGCGTGGGGCCAGGGCGGACAGCTTGTAGTCCAGCGCGGCCGTCAACTCGACACCGCCAGCGATGCGCCGGTTGCCGATGATGGCGGCATCGGAGCCAAGCTCATCACGAACCAGCTTCATGGCCTGACGCATATCGGCGGCGAAAAAACGCTTAACTTGCATAACCCACTACCTCAGCCGTTGGGGCCCACGGTGGCAACAATGGTGACTTGCTTGTTGTCAGGTATTTCCTGATACGCCAAAACATGCAAATTCGGTACAGCCAGGCGACCGAAGCGCGACAGCATGGCGCGGATCGGGCCGGCAACCAGGAGGATGGCCGGCTGGCCCTGCATTTCCTGACGCTGGGCCGCCTCGATCAACGAGCGCTGAAGCTTTTCGGCCATGCTCGGCTCAAGAAGAACACCGTCTTCCTGACCTTGCCCGGCCCTTTGCAAACTATTGAGCAAGATCTGTTCCAACCTTGGCTCCAGGGTGATCACAGGCAGCTCGGACTCAACGCCGACAATGCTTTGAACGATAGCGCGGGACAAACCAACCCGCACCACTGCCACCAGCGCGGCGGTATCTTGACTCTTCACCGCGTTGTTCGCGATGGCTTCGGCAATGCTGCGGATGTCGCGCACCGGCACCTGCTCGGAGAGCAACGCCTGCAGAACCTTGAGCAAGCCCGACAAGGAAATGACACCCGGCACCAGCTCCTCGGCCAATTTCGGCGACGCCTTGGCCAGCACCTGCAGCAATTGCTGGACCTCTTCATGGCCGATCAGCTCGTGGCAGTGCTTCTGCAGGATCTGGTTGAGGTGGGTGGCGACCACGGTACTGGCATCCACCACCGTGTAGCCCAGCGACTGCGCCTGGGCGCGCTGGCCCACATCGATCCACACCGCCTCCAGGCCGAACGCCGGGTCGCGCGAAGCGATGCCGTTGAGCGTGCCGAACACCTGGCCGGGGTTGATCGCCAGCTCACGATCCGGGTAGATCTCGGCCTCCGCCAGGATCACCCCCATCAGCGTCAGGCGATAGGCGCTTGGCTGCAGGTCGAGGTTGTCGCGAATGTGCACGGTGGGCATGAGGAAGCCCAGATCCTGGGACAGCTTCTTGCGCACGCCCTTGATCCGCGCCAGCAACTGGCCGCCCTGGTTGCGATCGACCAGCGGAATCAGGCGGTAACCCACCTCCAGACCGATCATGTCGATTGGGGTCACGTCATCCCAGCCCAGCTCCTTGGTGTCCATGGCACGCTGCGGCGATGGCAGCAGGTCCTGCTGGCGCTGAATCTCTTCCAGGGCCTGGGCCTTGGCCTTCTGCTGCTTCTTCCACACCAGGTAAGCGGCGCCAGCGGCCACCCCGCCCAGGCTGAGGAAGGCCATGTGCGGCATTCCTGGCACCAGACCCATGACGATCATCAGCGCGCCGGAAACCGCCAGGGCCTTGGGCGAGTCGAACATCTGCCGATTGATCAGCTTGCCCATGTCCTCGGAGCCCGAAGCACGGGTCACCATGATCGCAGCAGCGGTGGACAGCAGCAGTGATGGCAATTGCGCCACCAAACCGTCACCGATTGTCAGCAGCGCGTAGACCTTGCCGGCATCACTGAAGGTCATGCCGTGCTGCAGCATGCCGATCAGCATGCCACCAATGAGGTTGATGAACAGGATCAGCAGGCCGGCGATGGCATCGCCACGGACGAACTTGCTGGCACCGTCCATCGAACCGTAGAACTCGGCCTCCTGGGCCACTTCGCTACGGCGCGCCTTGGCCTGGGCCTGATCGATCAGGCCGGCATTGAGGTCGGCGTCGATGGCCATCTGTTTGCCTGGCATGGCGTCGAGGGTGAAACGCGCGCTCACCTCGGAGATACGCCCGGCACCCTTGGTCACCACCACGAAGTTGATGATCATGAGGATGGCGAACACCACCGCACCGACGACGTAGTTGCCGCCGATCACCACTTCACCGAAGGCCTGGATCACCTTGCCCGCGGCGCCATGCCCTTCCTGGCCATGCAGCATGACCACCCGGGTGGACGCGACGTTCAGCGCCAGGCGCAGCAGCGTGGCCACCAGCAGGATGGTCGGGAAGGCGGCGAAGTCGAGCGGGCGCAGGGCATAGACGCACACCAGCAGGACCACGATCGACAGGGCGATGTTGAAGGTGAAGAACACGTCGAGCAGGAACGGCGGTATCGGCAACATCATCATTGCCAACATCACCAGCAGTAACAGCGGCACGCCGAGGTTGCCCCGACCGAGACCGGCCAGGTTGTTGCGTGCGTTGCTGATTAACTGAGTGCGATCCACCGCGAGTCCTCTTGAAGCAAAACTTTGACGCCTGGGTGGCGCCTGGCGCTGGCTTTGCAAGAAGCTTTCCAACTTTGCGGGAAGGGTGAAGATGTGTTCGCCTTGAGAGGTGTTGTGCCTGTGAAATCGAGCGCCGCCCGCGCGGCGCTCGATTTGTGCCCCAGCCCAAAACCCAAGGCGAACACCTGCCAGCCCCGACGCAAACCCTGCCCCACCCTTACCCCCATCTTTTCAAGATTTTTACCCCCACCCATTAGTCCCCCCACCCCCGGATAGATTAAAGTATCCCCCCGCCCGGCAACCGCGCCCCAGCGCACCCAGGCCCACCCCCAGGAACCGTCGACGATGGAACACCGTGAGGCGCTGAACGCGCTGCGCACCTTTCTCTCTTCCCAGATCCTCGGCCAGGAAAAACTGGTCGAGCGCCTGCTGATCGTGCTGCTGGCCGACGGCCACATGCTGGTGGAAGGGGCTCCGGGCCTGGCCAAGACCAAGGCCATCAAAGAGCTCGCCGAGGGCATCGAAGCCGAGTTCCATCGCATCCAGTTCACCCCCGACCTGCTCCCCGCCGACATCACCGGCACCGAAATCTACCGCCCGGAAACCGGCAGCTTCGTGTTCCAGCAGGGGCCGATCTTCCACAACCTGGTGCTGGCCGACGAAATCAACCGCGCCCCGGCCAAGGTCCAATCGGCATTGCTCGAAGCCATGGCCGAGCGCCAGGTCAGCGTCGGACGCAGCACCTACGAGCTGTCGCCGCTGTTCCTGGTGATGGCCACACAGAACCCGATCGAGCAGGAAGGCACCTACCCGCTGCCCGAAGCCCAGCTCGACCGTTTCCTGATGCACGTGAAGATCGGCTTCCCCGATGCCGCGGTCGAGCGGCGCATCCTTCAGCAGGCCCGCGGCGAGGCACTGGGCGGCGAGGTGAAACCCGAGCGTCGGGTCAGCCAGCAGGCCATCTTCGCCGCACGCAAGGAAATCCTCGGCCTGTACATGGCCGACGCCGTGGAGGAATACCTGGTGCAACTGGTTATGGCCACGCGCACCCCGGCCAAGTTCGACAGCGAGCTGGCCGACTGGATCGCCTATGGCGCCAGCCCCCGCGGCTCGATCGCCCTGGACCGCTGCGCACGCGCCCACGCCTGGCTGGCCGGGCGCGACTTCGTCAGCCCCGAGGACATCCAGGCAGTGCTGTTCGACGTGCTGCGCCACCGCATCATCCTGTCGTTCGAGGCCGAGGCCGCGGGGGTCGACCAGGACCGCGTGGTGCAGCGCATCCTCGACGTCGTCGCCGTCGCCTGATCCCATGCCCACCCGTTCGCTGGCCGACTCCGGCATCCGCATCGGCCTCGCCGAGCTGATCGACATGCGCCACCGCGTGCGCGAGATCCAGCTGTTCTCGCGGCCCGGGCAACGCAGCCCGCTGGTGGGCCTGCACCACTCCAAGCTGCGCGGGCGCGGAGTGGACTTCGACCAGGTGCGGGTCTACCAGGCCGGCGACGATGTGCGCAATATCGACTGGCGCGTCACCGCGCGCACCCAGGAGCCGCACACCAAGCTGTTCCATGAAGAGCGCGAGCGACCGATCTTCATCATGGTCGAACAGAGCCAGCGCCTGTTCTTCGGCTCGGGGCTGATGTTCAAGTCGGTGCTGGCGGCCCAGGCCGCGGCCCTGTTCGGCTGGGCCGCACTGGGCCATAACGACCGTATCGGCGGGCTGGTGTTCGGTGACAACGAACATCTGGAGATCAAGCCACGACGCAGCAAACAAAGCCTGCTGCAGTTGCTCAACCGCCTGGCGAAGGTCAACCAGGCCCTGCACACCGAGGCCCTGCCCCAGGCCGACAGCCTGGGCCTGGCCCTGCGCCGGGCGCGCGAGGTGCTGCGCCCGGGCAGCCTGGCCATCGTCATCTGCGACGAACGCGCCCTCAGCGCCAGCGTCGAACAACACCTGGCGATGCTCTCGCGCCATTGCGACGTACTGCTGTTGCCGGTCAGCGATCCGCTGGACCACGCCCTGCCTGCCGCCGGCCTGTTGCGCTTCGCCCAGCGCAGTGCGCAACTGGAACTCGACACCCTCGACGCCAGCCTGCGCCAGGCTTACCGCCAGCAGGCCGAAGCACGCATCGAGCGCTGGGAGTTGCTGGCGCAAAAACTGCGGGTGGTGCTGATGCCACTGAGCACCCAGAGCGAAATGATCGAGCAACTGCGCGAATACCTGAATGCCCAGCGCTCCGGGAGCCGCCAATGAACCCGCTGGATCAACTGCAGCCACTGATCGCCCCGGCGCCGATCGGCCTGTGGCCACCGGCGCCGGGCTGGTGGCTGCTGCTGGCCCTGCTGCCGTTGCTGGCCTGGGGCGCCTGGCGCCTGCGCCGCTGGCGCCCGGGCAAGCGCAAGGTGGTGCGCGCCGAACTGCCGCTGGACCCGGTGCGCGTCGAAGCGCTGGCGGAACTGGCGCGCCTGCCGCGCCCCTACGACGGCGTGCCGGCCGGTGCCTGGCTGCAGCAGATCAACGCCCTGCTCAAGCGCCTGTGCCGCAACCACTACCCCGGCGCCAACAGCCATACCCTCAATGGCCGGCAATGGCTGGCCTTCCTCGACAACCGCTGCCCGGCCGCCGGCCTGACGCGCTGGATGGTGCTGGTCGAAGGCGCCTACAAGCCCGAGTGCAAGCTCGACGACAAAGCCATCGCCGGGCTCGCCCAGGCGGTCGAAACCTGGATCCGCAAGCATGTTTGAACTGGCCTGGCCGTGGCTCCTGGCGCTGTTCCCGCTGCCCTGGCTGGCGCGCCTGGTGCTGCCCGCCGCCGACAGTGGCGAGCCGGTGCTCAAGGTCGGCTTCCTCGACGAGCTCGAAGGCCTGGCCGGGCGCCGCGCACGCCTGAACCTGCCGACCTGGCGCCAGCAGGCGCCGTTCATCGTGATTTGGCTGCTGTTGCTGCTGGCTGCCGCCCGCCCACAATGGTTGGGCGACCCGGTACCGGTGTCGGCCAGCGGCCGCGACCTGTTAGTGGCGGTGGACGTGTCCGGCTCCATGGACTTCCCAGACATGCAGTGGCAGGGCGATGAGATCAGCCGGCTCGACCTGGTCAAGGCCTTGATGGGCGACTTCCTCCAGGACCGCCAGGGCGACCGGGTCGGGCTGATCCTGTTCGGCAGCCAGGCCTACCTGCAGGCCCCGCTGACCTTCGACCGGCGTACCGTGCGCACCTTCCTCGACGAAGCGCAGATCGGCATCGCCGGCAAGAACACCGCCGTCGGCGACGCCATCGGCCTGGCGGTCAAGCGCCTGCGCCAGCGCCCGGCACAGAGCCGAGTGCTGGTGCTGATCACCGACGGCGCCAACAACGGCGGGCAGATCCACCCGCTGACCGCCGCCCGCCTGGCAGCCCAGGAAGGCGTGCGCATCTATACCATCGGCATCGGCGCCAACCCCGAGGCCAGCGGCACCCCCGGCCTGCTCGGGCTGAACCCGAGCCTGGACCTGGACGAAGCCTCGCTCAAGGAGATTGCCGACATCACCCACGGCAGCTACTTCCGCGCCCATGACGGCGCCGAGCTCAACGCCATCGGCGACACCCTCGACCAGCTGGAACCGGTGGCCCAGCAACCCACCCAGGCCCGCACCGCCAGTGAGCTGTACGCCTGGCCGCTGGCCCTGGCCCTGCTGCTCAGCGTACTGCTGGTGGTGGCCGTGCAGTGGCCGGACAACCTGCTGCAACGCATGCTGCGCAAACCGCGCTTCCTGCAGCCGCACCCCGAATGGCGCCAGCGCCTCAAGCGCCTGCGCCTGAGGAGGCGGCGATGATCGAACTCTGGCCGCAATGGCTGCGCCCACTCTGGCTGCTGGTAGTGCCCCTGCTCGGCTGGCTGCTGTTCAAGCTCTGGCACCGGCGCAAGCGCGCCGGGCGCTGGCAACTGATCCTGCCCCAGCAGTTCCACGCCGTGCTGCTCGGCGGCGGCAGCGGCAGCACCAGCAAACTGCCCTGGGTCGCCCTGGGCCTGGCCTGGCTATTGGTGGTGCTGGCCCTGCTCGGGCCAAGCTGGCAGCGCCTTGAAGAAACCCGCCAGCGGCCCGCCGATCCGCTGGTGATCATGCTCGAACTCACCCCGCAGATGCTCGCCGAAGACACCGCGCCCAACCGCCTGGAGCAGGCCCGGCGCAAGATCCTCGACCTGCTCGAGCACCGCCGTGACAGCCAGACCGCGCTGGTGGTCTACGCCGGCTCCGCACACACCCTGGTGCCGCTGTCCGACGACCTGGGCACCACGCGCAACCTGCTCGAATCGATCGACCCGTCGATCATGCCGCAGCCCGGCCAGCGCGCCGACCTGGCCGTGCAGAAAGGCCTCTCGCTGCTGGCCCAGAGCGGCCTTGGCCAGGGCCGCCTGCTGCTGATCGGCTCGGCCCTGAGCGAACAGGAGCGCGACGGCATCACCAAGGCCCTGGGCCGCCAGGGCCCAAGCCTGCTGATGCTGGGCATCGGTAGCAGCGAAGGCGCGCCCGTGCGTCAGGCCAACGGCGAGTACCTCAAGGACGACCAGGGCGGCATCCTGCTGCCGCGCTTGGACAGCGCCGCGCTCAAGAGCTTCATCAATGGCACCGGCGGGCGTTACCGCCACGCCCGTATCGATGACCTCGACCTGCGCGGCCTGGGCCTGTTCGACAACCCGCGCCTGCTGCGCAACGACGGCCAGACCGTGCAACTGGACAGCTGGGCCGACCAGGGTTATTGGCTGTTGCTGCCCCTGCTGCTGCTGGCCGCCTGCGCCGGGCGACGCGGTTGGCTGTTCTGCCTGCCGCTGCTGCTGGCCCTGCCGCAACCGAGCCAGGCCTTCGAGCTCAACGACCTGTGGCTAAGGCCAGACCAGCAGGGCCAGCAGTTGCTCCAGCGCCAGCAACCGGCGGCGGCCGCGCGCCACTTCCAGGACCCGCAATGGCGCGGCATGGCCCTGTACCAGGCCGGCGACTTCGCGGGTGCCGCCGCCGCCTTTGCCCAAGGCAGCGACGCCGCCGCCCACTACAATCGAGGCAATGCCCTGGCCCGCGCCGGCGAGCTGGAAGCGGCGCTGGACGCCTACGAACAGGCGCTGGAGCGCCAGCCCGACCTGAAGCCGGCGCTGGATAACCAGGCACTGGTCCAGCAACTGCTGCAACAGCGCGAGGCCAAGGCCGAGGAACCGCCGGCCAATGCCGATGCCCAGGACACACCCGGCACCGACAACGAAGGCAACAGCAGCTCATCCAGCCCCCAGGGAACCCCTGGCGCCGATGAGCAGGCCCAGCCGGAGCAGTCCGCCGAAAATGCCAACGGCAACACCAGCCAGGCACCGCCCGGCACTGCCGGGGGCGACGACGACAGTGTCACCCAGCCGCCACAGCGGCCGGTCTCCACCAGCCTCGACGCCGAACAGCGCCAGGCCCTGGAACAATGGCTGCGCGAAATCCCCGACAACCCGGCGGAGCTGTTGCGGCGCAAATTCTGGTATGAACAGCAATTGCATCAGGAAACCTCACGATGAGTCGCCTCGGCGTCTTGATTTTCACCCTGCTGTGGGCCCTGGCGGCCCAGGCCGAGCTCACCCTCAAGGCCAGCGTCGACCGCACGCGCCTGGAAGCCGGCGAAACCCTCGAGCTCACCCTCGAGAGCCAGGACGTCACCCAGTTCGGCAAGCCCGACCTGCATGCCCTCGACGCCGACTTCGAGGTGCGCGGCACGCGCCAGCTCAACAGCCTGCACAGCCTTGACGGCGAAACCCGCGCCAGCACCCGCTGGATCATTACCCTGCTGCCGCGGCGCAGCGGCAGCCTGCGCATCCCCGAACTGCAACTGGGGCAGTCCCACAGCCAGGCCATCGACCTGCAGGTGCAGCAGGCCGACAGCCAGCGCCCGGACGTAGCCTCCCAGGTGTTCGTCGAAACCACCCTGGACAGCAACGAGGTGTATGTGCAGGCCCAGGCCGTGCTCACCCTGCGCATCTATCATTCGGTGGCGCTGTACGACGACAGCAGCCTCAGCCCGCTGCAGCTGGACAACGCCAAGGTCGACCCATTGGGTGAGTCGCGCACCTATGAAAAAGACATCAACGGCGTGCGCCATGGGGTAATCGAAACCCGCTACGCGGTCTACCCGCAGCAAAGTGGCGAGCTCCAGATCCCACCGCTGCAGTTCACCGCCACCGCCGCCGACAACGGCACCCAGGCGGCCGGCGGCTCCCGGGTCGGCCGCCAGGTGCAGGTCAGCTCGCTGCCGTTGCGCCTGACCGTCAAGCCGATCCCCGCCAACTACCCGAAAGACCGCCCCTGGCTGCCGGCCCGCAACCTGACCCTGGAAGAGCACTGGTACCCCGACCCGGCCAGCCAGCCCACCCAGATCGGCGACTCGCTGACGCGCAATGTCACCCTGCGCGCCGACGGGCTATCGAGCACCCAACTGCCGCCACTGCCGGCCACCGAGGCCGTCGGCCTGCGCCGCTACCCGGACCAGCCGCTGCTGCGCAACGAGATCAGCGAACGCGGCATGGTCGCCAACCGCGAAGAGCGCGAGGCGCTGGTGCCCACCCACAGTGGCGAACTGGCCCTGCCGGCGCTGGAGGTTACCTGGTGGAACACCCTCGAAGACCACCTGCAGCAGACCAGCCTGCCGGCGCGCACCCTCAGCGTGCAGGACAACCCGGCGCTCAGCGCCGACACCCCGGTCGGCGACAGCAGCAGCGCCAGCCGCCTGCTGTGGCCCTGGCAGCTGGCCACGCTGATCCTGGCCCTGACCACCCTGCTCGGTTTCACCCTGTGGTGGCGCGCCCGCTCGCAACCGGCGGTACTGCGCGCCGCGCAGACCGGCCCGAGCCCGCGCACACTGCTCGACGACCTCAAGCGCGCCTGCCAGGCCAACGACCCGCAGGCCACGCGTCAGGCGCTCGACGCCTGGGCGCGCCAGCAGCCGGAAACCCTGGCCGAGATGGCGGCGCGGTTCGTGCCGTTGTCGGATGCGCTGGATGGTTTGAACGGGGCGTTGTACAGCGAGAGCGGCCAGTATTGGCACGGGGATGAGCTGTGGCGGGCAATCGGGACCATCCCGCCCGCCGAGCAGGTGCAGGCACCGTCGGCAGAGAGCGGCAACCTGCCACCGCTGTATCCGAAGTAGGCCGCGTGACCTGCCCCGGCCTCGTCATCGGCTGCCGACGACGCGACCGGGACGCGAGCGACCCGACGGTATTACTTCTCGAACGGGTTCCAACCTTGCTGGCCTTTCACCTCTTTGAGGTAGTAGGCATAGTTGGTCACTGTGGCCCACAGCGCCGCCAGGCCGCAGTTCACGCCCGTGTCCACGGCCCGGGGCAAATCTGTCCCGGTAAGCCCTTCATAGAAACCCAGCACCAGGCCCACGGCCAGGGAGATCCCCAGCAGCGCCAGGTTCTTCTTCCACAGGCCGAGGACGAACAGGTAGATCGGGCCGAAGAAGAACGCAATGAAGTTCATGTTGATCAGCAGGCGCTTGCCCATCGGCAAGGCCTTGAACGCCGCCTTGAACGCCGGGCTCAGCGGGCTACCGTGCTGGGCGAAGAAGGCGAAACGCTCCTGCCACTTCGGCTTGTAGCGGGTCAGGTCGGCTTGGATCTGGGGAATACTTTCCATAATCGTTCCTTAAGGACTTTCAGTAGGGCTATCAGCCGAGTACCGCGTGGCGGCCGCGTCCGTGTCGCCATTCACGTGGAAGATGAAGCGCTTTTCCGTCGCCCACGCGCGAGCCTCGGACGACAAGGTCCGGGACGGCAATGGCGAAAAGGCTCAATGGAGGGGGTTGCGAGGGCTTCATAAAACATCCTTGTTTCAAAATATTAAAACACTCGGGTAAGAACCGGACAAGCCAGGCATGGGGAGACCGATCCAAAGCCGCGAGTTGGGTTACCATACCCGCCCTTTCGAGAGCCCATTCAGGCCGCCCGACTCGACAACCTACAGGTCACCCATGCGTCTGTTTCACACCTCCGACTGGCACCTTGGCCAGAGCCTGCATGGCCAGGAACGCGACTTATTACATGCCTGCTTCCTCGACTGGCTACTCGGCCAAGAGATCCCCCGACGCAGGTCCTCGTGCTACCCCAAGCTCAAACCACAGACTACTGCAAGGCATCAAAGCCTTACCTGAATTATCACTTACTCAAGGTACAACCCTCACAAATGACACCAAGAGAAAAAGCATTCCCAGCCCTATGAATAAACAATAGCTACTCACTTTCATGCAGCATTTCAAATACTCAGGGAAATCTTGCCAGTCATTAGCGTCCAACCACCCACGGCGGAACCCGTGTGATGGCCAAACCGCAGCAAGGCTCATAGCACTAACGATCAACATCCGAGACCGCAAACTCGTCGCTCCCCAAAGAACAAGCTCATCCTGCAGGCCACTGCTGCGCCCAAAGCCGCGACACATGACGTAAAAGTGGCGTGAGCCCGCAATATATGCATTAACGATGAGCCCGACAATCAACAAAAGAAATGGAGTCACCAGCAACAGCAGCTTTACAACAACAGAGCCCCCACTGACATCAATCATATTCAGCATTATAAATAACCCCCATCGAGCTGCTAGCGTTCGGCGTTTTCTGCGCACAAGGAAAGCCCGCATGACCAGCAACCGCTTCAAGGTCATTGCCGCAGGTGATCGCTATGGTCTATCGCATCGTGATCTACCGCAAGGGCCAAGTCCTCGACGGTGACCGCATTACCACAACCTCCATTAATAGCCGATATGATTGACCCCGCAACTATTATGTCCGTTTCAGCTCAACAAATAGTTCAAGGACGGCCGCCCAAGCCAAAGAAACATAGACACAGACAATAGCAGCTCTTATACGCCTCTTGAGGTAGGCAGGAAAGTTTTGATAGTCCTCCGAATCCAGATCACCCCGCCTAATCGATAACCCTGGCCAGATTAGCACTCCCGCAATAGCACCCACCATCATGAATCGAAGCTTTAATGTAAACCCCCCTCCTCGCCTCAACTCATCATGCAAACATTTACTTCTCTGAAGCGCTTCACACATCAAATCAAAGTGCCTCGAGGAAGCGATATGCGCACTGATTCCTATGCCTGTGAGCCCAGTTAAAAAGGGTGTAATCAATAATGCTATTTTCACACCTGCCGGCCAATCACTCAGATCAATCATAGAATGTCTCGTAAATTGTCTCTCCAACATACTCAGCGGCTTGCCCCAAGAACGAACTGCCTGCAAAAGAACCTGCCCCAACTGTTGCTATTCCGCAGACTGCTCGCCCCCACGGGCCGAAGTAGCAAACGTACTTGATTGCCGACTGCCCGGCCAAAGCGCCAGCTGCTCCTCCGGCCAACCCTCCAGCAAAGCTACCTGTCTCAGTGAACCGAATCTGTTTGCACTCTTCGGTCTCCCCCGCCCGGCACGCCTCGTAGATCTTCATGTACGACGAAGTCGCCCCCACCCCCACCG
>NZ_VZZR01000087.1:0-17126 GCF_009650555.1 Pseudomonas sp. EMN2 | reverse complement strand
GAAAAAGATCGTCCCCGACCCACCCCGTTTCTTCCCTTACCTGTCCATCTCCCCCGACCTCACCCCCGAAGCCGCCCGTACCGAAGCCACCTCATTGATGGGCTGCCTACGCGAAGTGCTCGATATGTATTTCAACACCAACAGCGAAGAACAGCGCCAGACCCTGCTGAACACCTGCATCTACCTCAACCAGCTGCTCTACCCCCTGATCCGCCACGAGACAGGAGCGCAGCCATGACCGAGCCCTCTACCCACGGGAGCACCACAGGCACCACCACCTGCCTGGAGCTGTTCCGCATCCAGCCCGAAATCCCCTTGCAGCACGCCTTCGACGAGTTGTCGGTACTGCTCGGCTGCATCCGCCACCTCACCCGCGAAGCCGAAATGGAAGGCGACCTGATCGCCGGTGGCACCGCCCGCATCCTCAGCGCCATGGCCAAGGCGCTGATCGATGACATGGAGAATGGCCTCATCGCGGGGCAAGCCCGCTCCCACGACGCAGATATCGTGGGAGCGGGCTTGCCCCGCGAAAGGCCCCGAAGACGTGCGCTGGACTCAACCGGCGAAGTCGTTGGACATCGCCACGCCAAGCGCCTGCTCCACCAACTCATATGTCAGCTTGCGCGTTAGTCAGCTTCATTGATTGAACCGATAGCATTTATCCATTGAACGCTACCGCCAAGGTGCAGTAAGCTCGGGCTCATTCACTGGAGAGCAACATGTCGAAACACACCTGCAACCACGCCAACCACACCGGTCGCCCAGCGCACCGCGTGCTGGCCGTTGCCGGTCGTAACGCCGTTGCACCCTTTTATTTTGGTTATTGGTTTAGCTACTAGGCGCCGATAACCCACCCGGCGCCCACTTTCGAGGGGCCGCCGAACACGAGAATACTCAAACCCCCGGTCGGCTCCCCGACCGGGGGTTTTGTTTTTCCGGGCCACCACTTTCAACGCTTCATCTTGAGGACAGATTCATGAACTACGCCACTTACTACTACCCAAGCACCTATGCATGGCGATTTAGCCAATCCCGTTCGGGCCAGCCTGCCGCCTCCGTTCGGTCGATTTCCGGTGGCAATGCCGCACAACTACCCAATTTGACGACCAGTCGAACACCTCGATAGGGCCGACCGCGCGGGCCAGAACCCGCCGTCCGCCCAGGGAAAAACGCCATGCACGCCTCGAACCTCGCCCTGCCCCTGACCCAACCGCAAGCGGCCAACGCCACTGTCAGCAAGCGCCTGCCCAGCCCGCACCTGCTCAAGCAGCAGATGCCGCTGTCAACCGAACTCACCCAGCAAGTCCATGCCCATCGCCAGGCGATCCGCGCCATCCTTGAAGGCCGCGACGAACGTCTGCTGGTGATCGTCGGCCCATGCTCGATTCATGACCCGCGCTCGGCGCTGGAATACGCCGACCGCCTGGCGGCGCTCAACCATGAAGTCGGCGACAAGCTGCTGCTGGTGATGCGCGCCTACGTTGAAAAACCACGCACCACGGTGGGCTGGAAAGGCCTGGCCTACGATCCGCACCTGGACGGCAGCGACGATATGCACGCAGGCATCGCCCTGTCCCGTGGTTTGATGCTGAGCATGATCGAACGCGGCCTGCCGATCGCCACCGAGTTGCTGCAACCCATGGCCGCTGGCTACTTCGACGACTTGCTGGGCTGGGCCGCCATTGGCGCGCGCACCACCGAGTCGCAGATCCACCGCGAGATGGTCAGTGGCCTGGAGCTACCGGTCGGCTTCAAGAACGGCACCGATGGCGGCATCGCCATTGCCTGCGACGCCATGCGCAGCGCCGCGCATCCGCACCGCCACTTCGGCATGGACGCCCAGGGCTACCCGGCGATCATCGAGAGCCTCGGCAACCCGGACACCCACCTGGTGCTGCGCGGCGGCCACAAGGGCCCGAACTACGATGCCCACAGCGTGGCCCAGGCGCGCCAGGGCCTGGCCAAGGCGGGCCTGGCGCCACGCATCATGGTCGATTGCAGCCATGCCAACAGTGGCAAGGACCCGATGCGTCAGCCTGCGGTGTTCGAAGATGTGCTGCAGCAACGCCTGGCCGGTGACCGTTCGCTGGTCGGGGTGATGATCGAGGGCCACCTGTTCGACGGTTGCCAGGCATTGGGCGCCGGTGCCCTGAAGTACGGCGTGTCCATCACCGACGGCTGCCTGGGCTGGAGCGCGACCGAGACCATGCTGCGCGAAGCGGCCAAACGTTTGTAGGAAACAGTCGGCAAGCCTTGCGAGACATGGCCTAGACAAGTGCGCTAGGCTTGCCCTTTTTCACCCCCTAGGAGCAGTCCCCCATGGCTCGAGCCACCGCCCGCCACATCCTGGTTGCCACTGAAGACAAGTGCAACGAACTCAAAGCACAGATCGAAGCCGGCGCCGACTTCGCCGAAATCGCCAAGGCCAACTCCACCTGCCCATCCAGCCGCCAGGGCGGTGACCTGGGCTCGTTCGGCCCGGGCCAGATGGTCAAGGAATTCGACACCGTGGTGTTCAGCGCCCCGGTCAACACCGTGCAAGGCCCGGTGAAGACCCAGTTCGGCTACCACCTGCTGGAAGTGACCAGCCGCCAGGACTGATAGAAGGTTGTTGCTCAGCAACCTTGTGGGAGCGGGCTTGCCCCGCGATGGCGTCGCCAGTGCCAATGCAGTCGGCCTGACGTCCGCCATCGCGGGGCAAGCCCGCTCCCACGCATTCACCAGGTGGCTGCGTTCGGGATGTGCCGCACTGCTGCTGGCGCTGTCGGCGGTCGCCCAGGCCGCCCCCACCCACGCCCTCACCGTCTACGGTGAAGCCCCCCGCTACCCCGCCAGTTTCCAGCACTTCGCCTACGTCAACCCGGACGCCCCCAAAGGCGGCAGCCTTCGCCGTTCGGCCCTGGAGATCGGCCAGTTCGACCACATCCTGCCGTTCATCGACAAGGGCATTGGCGTGAGCCAGGTCGAAGGCTGGTTGTACGCGCCACTGGCCATTCGCGCCTTCGACGAGCCGTATACGGTCTATGGCCTGATCGCCCAGCGCCTGGAGCGCGGCCCCGACGACGCCTGGCTGCGCCTGTACCTCGACCCGCGCGCCACCTTCGCCGATGGTAAGCCGGTGCGCGCCGAGGATGTGCGTTTCACCTTCGAGCTGCTGATGAGCAAGGGCAGCCTCAATTACCGCACCCGTTTCGCCGAAGTGGCCGGGGTGACGGTCGAAGGCCCACGGCAGATACGCTTCGACTTCAAACAGCCGCACGGGCGCACCTTGGCGCTGGACCTGGCCAGCCTGCCAGTACTGCCCGAGCACGACTGGCAGCAACGTGATTTTGCCAACGGCGCCGGTTTCGACAAACCCGTGGGCAGCGGCCCGTACCGCATCAGCCGGATCGACAACGGCCGCAGCATCACTTTCGAACGCAATGCCGAATGGTGGGCCAAGGACCTGCCGGTGGCCCGTGGCCTGTACAACTTCCAGCGTCTGCGCATCGAGTACTTCGGTGACACCGAGGTGGCGCGCCAGGTGCTCAAGGGTGGCGGCTACGACTACAACCGTGAGTTCTCCGCCACCGCCTTCACCCTCGGCTACAACGGCGCCCAGCTCGATGACGGCCGCCTGCAGCGCGCCCACCTGGGCCCGGCCAAGCCGCAGGTGGCCCAGGGCTTCGTGTTCAACCTGGCCAAGCCGCAGTTCCAGGACCGCCGGGTGCGCCAGGCCCTGGGCATGCTCTGGGACTTCGAGTGGAGCAACCGGCAGATGATGCGCAACATGTACATCCGCCAGCAGAGCCTGTTCTCCAACACCCCGCTGGCAGCCCGCGCGCTGCCGGACGCGGACGAACTCAAGCTGCTGGAACCGCTGCGTGGCCAGGTGCCCGACGAGGTGTTCAGCCAGGTGTTCAGCGCCCCGGTCACCGACGGCACGGGGATCATCCGCGCGCAGCAGTTGCAGGCCCTGGCCCTGCTCCAGGCCGCCGGCTGGCGCCCCGAGGGCGATCGCCTGGTCAACGCCCAGGGCGAGCCGCTGAGCTTCACCTTCCTCAACGGTCAGTCGGGCATGGAGCGCCTGCTGCTGCCGTGGAAGCGCAACCTGGCGCAGATCGGCATCGAGCTGAACATCCGCAACGTCGACGCCGCGCAGTACGTCAACCGCCTGATGGCCCGCGACTACGACATGGTCGTCACCGGCTACCCGGTGACCCTGTCGCCGGGCAGCGAGCTATATAACTACTTCGGCTCCGCCGCGGCCAACGACCCCGGCTCGAACAACCTGATGGTGCTCAAGGACCCGGCGGTGGACCACCTGCTCGACGGGCTGGTGCGCGCCAGCAGCCAGCCCGACATGCTGCGCCATGCCCATGCCCTGGACCGAGTGCTGCAATGGAACTACTACTGGATCCCCAACTACTACCCGCCGGGTAGCTCGACGGTGTGGTGGAACCGCTTCGGCCTGCCCAAGGTGCAGGCCACCTATGACGAAGGCCTGGACGCCTGGTGGGAGGTCAGCCCGACGGCTCTGACTACCGAACAGATGGCCGAACGGCTCGGGAAACAGCCATGACCAGCTACATCCTGCGCCGCCTGCTGCTGATCATCCCCACCTTGCTGGCGATCCTGCTGGTCAACTTCGCCATCGTCCAGGCCGCGCCCGGCGGCCCGGTGGAACAGGCCGTGGCGCGGCTGCAGGGCATCGGTGGCGGCGCCCCCGGCGCACGGGCCGAGGCGGTGCACGGCGAGTCCCGCGCCACCCGTGGCCTGGACCCCAAGCTGATCGAGGAGATCAAGCGCCAGTACGGTTTCGACAAGTCCGCCCCCGAACGGCTGTGGCTGATGCTCGGCCAGTACGCCCGCCTGGACTTTGGCCAGAGCTTCTTCCGCGGCGCCAAGGTCACCGACCTGATCCTCGAGAAACTGCCGGTGACGCTGTCACTGGGCTTCTGGGCCACGCTGATCACCTACCTGGTGTCGATCCCGCTGGGCATCCGCAAGGCGGTGCGCCATGGCAGCCGCTTCGACGCCTGGAGCAGCGCGCTGATCGTGGTCGGCTATGCCCTGCCCTCGTTCCTGTTCGCCCTGCTGCTGATCGTGCTGTTCGCCGGTGGCACCTCGCTCAACTGGTTCCCGGTGCGCGGGCTGGTGTCGGATGACTTCGACCAGCTCAGCCTGCTGGGCAAGCTGGCCGATTACTTCTGGCACCTGGTGCTGCCGGTCGGCGCGCTGGTGATCGGGGGTTTCGCCACCTTGACCCTGCTGACCAAGAACGCCTTCCTCGACGAGATTTCCCGGCAGTACGTGGTCACTGCCCGGGCAAAGGGCCTGAGCGAGCACCGAGTGCTGTACGGCCATGTATTGCGCAACGCCATGCTGCTGGTGGTTGCCGGATTGCCGCAGGCGCTGATCACGGTGTTCTTCGCAGGCTCCCTGCTGATCGAGGTGATCTTCTCTCTCGATGGCCTGGGCCGCATGAGCTATGAGGCAGCGGTGTCGCGGGACTACCCGGTGGTGTTCGGCACGCTGTTCATCTTCACCCTGGCCGGGCTGCTGATCCGCCTGATCGGCGACCTCTGCTACACGGCGCTCGACCCGCGCATCGACTTCGACGCGAGGGGCCGCTGATGCTCTCGCCCATCGCTCGACGCCGCCTGCAGCGCTTTCGCGCCAACCGCCTTGGCTGGGCCTCGCTGTGGCTGTTCGCCGGCCTGTTGATACTCAGCCTCGGCGCGGAGCTGGTGGCCAACGACAAGCCACTGCTGCTGTCGTACAAAGGCCAGCTGTATACCCCCGCGCTCAAGCGCTACACCGAGCAGGAGTTCGGCGGCCAGTTGCCGTTCCAGCCCGACTATCGCAGCCAGTACGTGCGCCAACTGATCGAGGGCCAGGGCGGCTGGATGCTGTTCGCGCCCATCCCGTTCAGCGCCGACACCCCCAACTACGACCTGCAGGTACCCACCCCCAGCCCGCCCAGCGCAGTCAACTGGCTGGGCACCGATGACCAGGGGCGCGACGTACTGGCTCGGGTGCTGTACGGCACGCGGGTATCGCTGCTGTTCGCCTTTGCCCTGACCGTGCTCAGCGTGCTGATCGGCGTCACCGCCGGCGCCTTGCAGGGTTATCACGGCGGATGGGTCGACCTGCTCGGGCAACGCCTGCTGGAAGTGTGGTCGGGGTTGCCGGTGCTGTACCTGCTGATCATCCTCTCGGGCTTCGTCGAGCCGGACTTCTGGTGGCTGCTGGGGATCATGGCGCTGTTTTCGTGGCTGGCGCTGGTCGATGTGGTGCGCGCCGAGTTCCTGCGCGGGCGCAACCTGGAGTACGTCAAGGCGGCCCGCGCGCTGGGGTTGCCGGACAGCCAGGTGATGCTGCGGCATATCCTGCCCAACGCCATGAACGCCACGCTGACTTACGTGCCGTTCATGCTCACCGGGGCGATCACTACCCTTACGGCGCTGGACTTTCTCGGCTTCGGCATGCCTGCGGGCAGTGCGTCACTGGGTGAGCTGGTGACCCAGGGCAAGCAGCACCTGGAGGCGCCGTGGCTGGGCTTTACCGCGTTCTTTGCCCTGGCGCTGATCCTGTCGTTGCTGGTGTTCATCGGCGATGCGCTGCGTGAGGCGTTCGATCCACGGCGTTAGATTTGCCTGTACCGGCCCTATCGCGGGGCAAGCCCGCTCCCACAGGGATAGCGCCAGGTATTTAAGATGCTCCCACGTGGGAGCGGGCTTGCCCCGCGATAGGGCCTTATGATTCAAGCGGATACTGCAAACATGCACGACAACCTCAAGGATTACCCCCAGGTCCGCCAACTGGCAATCCGCTCGCTGTTCGAGATCATCGAGCAATCCAGCGAAGGCACGGTGATCGTCGACCGCCAGACGCGCATCGTCTGGATGAACGAGCGCTACGCCCGGCGCTTCGGCCTGGCCGACGCCGCCAGCGCCATCGGCCAGCCCTGCGAGGCGGTTATCCCCGGCAGCCTGATGCGCGAGGTGGTGAGCAACGGCAAGCCGATCCTGCTGGACATGCTCGACACCCCCAACGAGCCGCTGGTGGTGATGCGCCTGCCGATCCACGACGACCAGGGCGCGCTGATCGGCGCCATCGGCTTTGCCCTGTTCGACGAGTTGCGTAGCCTGTCCCCCTTGCTCAAGCGCTACTCGAGCATGCAGCAGGAGCTGGCCAGCACCCGCTCGCAACTGCGCGCGCGCCAGGCGCGCTACAGCTTCGCCCAGTTCGTCGGCAGCAGCGCTGCCTGCCTTGAGGCCAAGCGCCGCGGCCGACGCGGCGCGGCCAGTGACTCGCCGGTGCTGCTGCTGGGCGAAACCGGCACCGGCAAGGAGCTGCTGGCCCACGCCATCCATGCCGCGTCGGCGCGGGCGCACAAGGCCTTCGTCAGCATCAACAGCGCGGCCATCCCCGAGACCCTGCTGGAGGCCGAATTCTTCGGCACCGCCCCCGGCGCCTTCACCGGCGCCGAGCGCAAGGGCCGCAGTGGCAAGCTGCAACTGGCCGAAGGCGGCACGCTGTTCCTCGACGAAATCGGCGACATGCCACTGGCGCTGCAGAGCAAGTTGCTGCGGGTACTGCAAGAGAAGGAATACGAGCCGGTGGGCTCCAACCAGATGCTGCGCAGCGATGTGCGCATCATCGCCGCCACTTCCATCGACCTGCACGCGGCCATGGCGCGTGGCGCCTTCCGTGCCGACCTGTACTACCGGCTGAACGTGCTGCCGATCCAGGTACCGCCGTTGCGCGAGCGGCTGGAGGACCTGCCGGCGTTGTGCGAGGCGATCCTGGCCGAGCTGGGCAGCCAGTACGAGCTGGAGCCCGAAGCCCAGGCGCTGCTGGGGCGCCATGGCTGGCCGGGGAACATTCGTGAATTGCGTAACGTGCTGGAGCGCGCGACCTTGCTGGCGGACCAGCCGCGTTTGAATGTGGCGGACTTGATCAGTGCGTTGGGGCCGTTGAGCCCGGTGGCAACGGCCACGCCGGCGCTGGACTATCGCCAGGCGTGCGCGCAGTTCGAGCGCGGGTTGATTGTCGATGCCCTGGCGCGCAGTGGCGGGAATGTGCCGGAGGCGGCGCGGGCGTTGGGGTTGGGGCGGTCGACCTTGTACAAGAAGATGGTGGCGTTGGGGATTGAGTCTCAGTAAAGAGACACCAATCTCAAAGTTTGGATCGTGGGAGCGGGCTTGCCCCGCGATGGCGTCGGCGGCATAAAATCGACTATTTCCTGTGAAGGCCATCGCGGGGCAAGCCCGCTCCCACGCAGCCATGTCTCGAAATTGAGATTATTGATTTAGTTGTTTTGATTTTATTCATATAAATCAATGGCTTAACAAACTGGCACGATTCCCGCTATCTGCGTTTCCAACCATAAAAACAACAGTTGGAGATCCCTCACGATGACCGTGCTCATCGCCCTCGCTGCCCTGGCCCTGCTGATGCTGGCCGCCTATCGCGGTTACAGCGTGATCCTGTTCGCGCCCATCGCCGCCCTTGGCGCCGTGCTGCTCACCGACCCCGCCGCCGTGGCCCCCGCCTTCACCGGGGTGTTCATGGAGAAAATGGTCGGCTTCATCAAGCTGTATTTCCCGGTGTTCCTGCTGGGCGCGGTGTTCGGCAAGCTGATCGAACTGTCGGGCTTCTCGCGCTCGATCGTCGCCGCCGCCATCCGCCTGTTCGGCACACGCCAGGCGATGCTGGTGATCGTGCTGGTCTGCGCCCTGCTCACCTACGGCGGCGTGTCGCTGTTCGTGGTGGTGTTCGCGGTGTACCCGTTCGCCGCCGAGATGTTCCGGCAAAGCGACATCCCCAAGCGATTGATCCCGGCAACCATTGCCCTGGGTGCGTTCTCGTTCACCATGGACGCCCTGCCCGGCACCCCGCAGATCCAGAACATCATCCCCAGCACCTTCTTCAACACCACTGCCTGGGCCGCGCCATGGCTGGGCCTGATCGGCACGCTGTTCGTGTTCAGCGCCGGCATGCTCTACCTGCAACGCCAGCGCAACAAGGCCCAGCGCAAGGGTGAAGGCTACGGCAGCAACCTGCGCAACGAACCGGAGACCGCCGACGACATCACCCTGCCCAACCCGTGGCTGGCGTTGTCGCCGTTGCTGCTGGTGGGGGTGATGAACCTGCTGTTCACCCACTGGATCCCCCAGTGGTACGGCGCCAGCCATACCCTGCAACTGCCGGGCATGGCCGCACCGGTGCAAAGCGACGTGGCCAAGCTCACGGCGATCTGGGCAGTGCAGGCGGCCTTGCTGGTGGGCATCCTGATGGTGCTGGTGTGCGCCTTCGGCACCATTCGCCAGCGCCTGGCCGAAGGCACCAAAAGCGCCGTTGGTGGTGCGCTGCTGGCGGCCATGAACACCGCCTCGGAATACGGCTTTGGCGCGGTGATCGCCTCGCTGCCGGGCTTTCTGGTGCTGGCCGATGCCCTGCGCGGCATCCCCAACCCGCTGGTCAACGAAGCCATCACCGTGACCCTGCTGGCCGGCATCACCGGCTCTGCGTCGGGCGGCATGAGCATCGCCCTGGCGGCCATGAGCGACAGCTTCATCGCCGCCGCCAACGCCGCCAATATCCCGCTGGAAGTGCTGCACCGGGTGGCCGCCATGGCCAGCGGCGGCATGGACACCCTGCCGCACAACGGCGCGGTGATCACCCTGCTGGCGGTGACCGGGCTGACCCACCGCGAGGCGTACAAGGACATTTTCGGTATTACCCTGATCAAGACCCTGGCCGTGTTCGTGGTCATCGCCACGTTCTACGCCACCGGCATCGTCTAAGGAGAACTGCATGACGCTCAAAGGCAAGACCGCACTGGTCACCGGCTCCACCAGCGGTATCGGGCTGGGCATCGCCCAGGTGCTGGCAGAGGCCGGCGCGAATATCCTGCTCAACGGCTTTGGCGACCCGGCAGCGGCCATCGCCCAAATCAGGCAGCACGGGGTGAAGGTTGCACACCATCCGGCCGACCTGTCCGATGTGGCGCAGATCGAGCAGATGTTCGCCATGGCCGAGCGCGAGTTCGGTGCGCTGGACATCCTGGTCAACAACGCCGGCATCCAGCACGTGGCGCCGGTGGAGCAGTTCCCGGTCGAGGCCTGGGACAAGATCATCGCGCTCAACCTGTCGGCGGTGTTCCATGGCAGCCGGCTGGCGCTGCCGGGCATGCGCGCGCGGGGTTGGGGGCGGATCATCAACATCGCCTCGGTGCATGGCCTGGTGGGCTCCACCGGCAAGGCCGCCTATGTGGCCGCCAAGCACGGCGTGGTCGGGCTGACCAAGGTGATCGGCCTGGAAACCGCCACCAGCAACGTCACCTGCAATGCCATCTGCCCCGGCTGGGTGCTGACCCCGCTGGTACAGAAACAGATCGACGAGCGTGCCGCCAACGGCGGCGATCCACAGCAGGCGCAGCACGATCTGTTGGCCGAGAAACAGCCTTCGCTGGCCTTCGTCACACCCCGTCACCTCGGTGAGCTGGTATTGTTCCTGTGCAGCGAGGCCGGCAGCCAGGTTCGCGGCGCCGCCTGGAACGTCGATGGCGGCTGGCTCGCCCAGTGAGGGCGGGCGTTGAGCCTGGCACGGTCTTGCATTCGTTTATCTGCAAGGAGGCCTTATGCGCCAAGCCCAACTCACCGCGTTCCTGTCCCTGACCCTGGCGGCCGCCGCCCCGGCAATGGCCGCCAGCCTGAAGGACGTCGCGCCCTACCCCGAGGCGGAAAAAGGCTTCACTCGGCAGGTGATCCACCTGCCGGCCCAGGCCGATGAATCGGCCTACCAGCTGGAAATCCTCGCCGGCAAGACGCTGAAGGTGGACTGCAACCGCCAGCGCCTTGGCGGCAAGCTCGAAGAACACACGCTGCAAGGCTGGGGCTACAACTACTATCGCCTGGACAAGGTGGCCGGCCCGGCCAGCACCTTGATGGCCTGCCCGGACAACAAGAAGACCGACGCCTTCGTGCCGGTAGTCGGTGAAGGCTTCATGCTGCGCTACAACAGCAAGCTGCCGGTGGTGGTCTACGTGCCCAAGGGTGTCGAAGTGCGCTACCGGGTATGGTCGGCCTCGCCGGACGTACAAACGGCTAAAGTGGAGTAACCGCCAGCGTCGGCAAACCCGCCTTCGCGGCGGGCTTGCCCCATCACTGCACCGAGGGTCCCGGCATGAACGACATACTCTGGCGCCCCTCCACCTCGCAGATCGAAGCCAGCCGCATGCAAGCCCTGCGCCGCCGGGTCAACCTGCGCTTCAACCTCCAGCTCGACGACTACGCCGCCTTGCATCGCTGGAGCATCGAGCACCGCGCTGCCTTCTGGCAGACCCTCAGTGAATACTTCCACGTGCGCTGGCACACACCCGCAAGCCAGGTACTGATCGAGGGCCCGCACCTGCGCGATGCCCGCTGGTTCGCCGACGCCACCCTGAACTTCGCCGAGCACCTGTTGCAACGCCGCGATGATCGCCCCGCCGTGGTCGCAGTGCGTGAGGACGGCAGTCGCCAGAGCCTGACCCATAACCAGTTGGCCGCCCAGGTGGCCGGGATGCAACGGGCCTTGCGCCAGGCCGGCATCGTGCCGGGTGATCGCATCGGGGCGGTCATGCCCAACACCTGGGAGACTCTGGTAGCCATGCTCGCCGCCAGCAGCCTTGGGGCGGTGTGGTCCAGCTGCTCTCCGGAATTCGGCACCCACGGCATCATCGACCGCTTCGGGCAGATCGCGCCGAAACTGCTGATTGCCTGCGCGGGCTATGCCTACGCAGGCAAAACCGTGGACCAGGTCGACAAGATCAACCAGGTCGTCGCCCAACTGCCGCAACTGGAACACCTGCTGGTGGTGCCCTACACCCGGGCGCAGACCCGCAGCGAAGAGTTCAACGCGCCCCAGGTCAGCCTGTGGGATGACTTTTTCCAGCCCGGCGGCAGCCCGACCTTCGTCGCCCTGCCCTTCGATCACCCGCTGTACATCCTCTACTCCAGCGGCACCACCGGTGTGCCCAAGTGCATCGTCCACCGGGCCGGCGGCGTACTGCTGCAACACCTCAAGGAACACGGCCTGCACAATGACCTGAAGGCCGACGACGTGCTGTTCTACTACACCACCTGTGGCTGGATGATGTGGAACTGGCTGGTCTCGGGCCTGGCGGTGGGCGCCACCTTGGTGCTGTATGACGGATCGCCCTTCCACCCGGGCCCGGAGCGGCTGCTCGACCTGATCGATAGCGAAGGCATCAACGCCTTCGGCACCAGCCCCAAGTACCTCGCAGCCCTGGAGCAGGCCGGTTGCGAGCCGATGAAAAGCCATCGCCTCGATACCCTGAGGCTGCTGTTGTCCACCGGCTCGGCGCTGTCGCCGCACAGTTACGACTTCGTCTATGCCAAGTTCAAGGCCGATGTGTGCCTGGCCTCGATGTCCGGCGGCACCGACATTGTCTCCTGCTTCGTGCTTGGCAACCCGCTGCTGCCAGTACGCCGTGGCCTGATTGCAGGGCCCGGCCTGGGCATGGCGGTGCAGGTGTGGAATGCACAGGGGCTGCCGGTGATCGACGAGAAAGGCGAGCTGGTGTGTACCCAGGCGTTCCCGTCGATGCCCCTGGGGTTCTGGGGCGACGACGATGGCAGCCGCTACCACGCTGCCTACTTCAGCCAGTTCGACGGGGCCTGGTGCCAGGGCGACTACGCCGAGCAACGCGCCGGCGGCGGCCTGGTGATCCACGGCCGCTCGGATGCGGTGCTCAATCCCGGTGGCGTGCGCATCGGCACCGCCGAGATCTACCGGCAGGTGGACAAGGTCGAGCAGGTGCTGGAAAGCGTGGCCATCGGCCAGGACTGGCACAACGATGTGCGCGTGGTGCTGTTCGTGCGCCTGCGCGATGGCCTGCAGCTGGATGACGCCTTGCGCCAGCGCATCCGCGAGGTCATCCGCCAGTACACCAGCCCGCGCCATGTCCCGGCGGTGATCGCCCAGGTGAGCGACATCCCGCGCACCCTCAGCGGCAAGCTGGTGGAACTGGCGATCCGCAACGTGGTGCATGGGCTGCCGGTCAACAACACCGATGCCCTGGCCAACCCCGAGGCACTTGAGCAGTTCCGTGACCGCGCGGAGCTGCGCGATCAGGCATAATGGCGGCCTTTTTCGCCCCGAAGTACAGGTATCTCCATGAAAGCCCAAGCCCGCCATATCCTGGTCAAGACCGCTGACGAAGCCGAGAAGCTCAAGCAGCGCATCGCCAATGGCGAAGCCTTCGACGTACTGGCGAAGAAATTCTCCACCTGCCCCTCCGGCAAGCGTGGCGGCGACCTGGGCGAAGTACGCCCGGGGCAACTGGTTGGCGCCATCGACCAGGTGATCTTCAAGAAGCCCTTGCGGGTAGTGCACGGGCCGATCAAGAGCAAGTTCGGCTACCACTTGGTGCAGACGTTCTACCGCGACTGAACCGATGATGGCCCTTGGCCGCCTGACAGTTTTGCCAGTTGTGCCCCCCTCCTGAACGCAGTACATCGCGGGTAATCCCGCACATCGCGCTTGCGCCGTGCGGGCTCTGTGCATAACGGAGGCCCTGGCGATGCACCTGCGTCTGTTGCTGGCACTGGCGCCCTTGCCCCTGTTGCTGCTTGCCCAGGCCCACGCAGCCTGCAGCTTCAGCCCTGGACCGGGCAATGACAGCCATGTATGCGACAGCGGCAGCGCCGCTTCGCTGCTCGACACCGGCGGTAACAACAGCCTGCTGCTACCCGCCGGCGGCAGCGGCACGATCAGCGGCAACGTGACCTTCGGTGCCGGCCAGGACGCCATCGACATGGCCTCGGGTGTTATCGGCGGTGACGTCAATCAGGGCGCCGGCATCGATACCTTCACCATCAGCGGCGGCATCATCCAAGGCGACCTCAATCAGGGCGATGGCCTGGACCGCTTCCTGATGACCGGCGGCTGGATCAAGGGCAATTTCGACAGCGGTGACTTCGCCCAGATGGACGGCGGGCGCATCGGCAGCGTCAACATGCGCCTGGACGAGAACACCTTCATCCTGCGCGCTGGCAGCATCGACCGGAATATCGTCACCGGCTTCGACAAGGACTTTGTGGAAGTTTTCAGCGGCAGCGTGGGCGGCAATATCAGCGTCAGCGGCGGCGATGACCAGGTGCTGATCCACGGCGGCCAGGTTGCAGGCAGTGTGCTGATGAGCACCGGTAACGACCGCTTCAGCTGGACCGGCGGGCGGATCGGCACGCAGGTAGACCTGGGCCCTGGCAACGACACGGCGCAGCTCCAGGGCTTGGCCAGTGACGCCCTGGTCATCCCGCTCGACGCTGGCAGTGGCAGCGATGCCTTGACCTTCATCGCCAGCCAGCCGAGAGGGGGCACCCCCTACCTCAACTGGGAACGGATCGAGCTTGCCGGCGGCAGCCGTTTCGAGCTCGACGACACGCTGCGGCTCGGGGATGCCGACACTATCACCGGCACCCTGCAGATTGCTGCTGGTAGCACCCTGGCTTCGCGTCAAGGCACGGTCGCGGCCTTTGCCAATGGCCAGCGTGTGGGGCTGAACAACGCCGGCACCATCGACTTGAGCGCAGGCAACGATGGCGCTGGCCGGCTACTGGTGATCGGCGACTACAACGGCGACAACGGCGTGCTGCGCCTGAACAGCGTGCTCGGCCAGGACGGCGCCGCCTCGGACCGGCTGGTGATCAGCCAGGGTGGCATCAGCGGCTCGACCGCGCTTTCGGTCAGCAACCTCGGTGGCACAGGCGCGGCCACCCAAGGCAATGGCATCCAGGTGGTCGAGGCCCGCGACGGCGCCACCGGCAATGCCAACGCCTTCATCCAGACCCAGACCTTGTCGGCCGGCGCCTATGACTACCGCCTGTTCAAGGGAGGCATCACCGCCGGCAGCGAGAACAACTGGTACCTGCGCTCGACCCTGGTCGCGCCCCCTGCCCCGGCACCTGGCGTGGACCCGCCGAGCACGCCGCCGGTAGCCGCGCCCGCCCCTGGCCAGGCCGCGTTGCCCGCCCCGGTGGCCGGGCGGGTCATCCCCCTGTACCGCCCGGAGGTGGCGGTTTACGCAGCCGCACCGCGCAGTGCCGCGATCGTCGTGCGCCAGGCCTTGGGCACCTTTCAGCAGCGCCAGGGTGATCAGCAGTGGCTCGACGCCGCAGCTACGCCGCCTGCGACCTGGGGCCAAGCCTACGGCAGCACCCTTCGTCAGCAATGGAGCGGCACTGTGACCCCGACCCTGGACGGCAACCTATATGGCTTCAAGGTGGGCCAGGACCTTTATGTCCGCGCCACGGACGACGGCCATCGCCAGCACGCTGGCCTGTACCTGAGCCATGGCCGCCTGGATGGCGATGTACGCGGCTTCGCCCTCGGCCGCGAAGACAGCCCGGTGGGCAACCTTGAACTCAAGGGCGACAGCCTGGGCGCTTACTGGACCTGGGTGGGGCCGGCCCAGGGCTATGTGGACGCGGTGCTGCAGTACACCCACCTCGATGGCCGTGCCCGTTCCGACCGTGGCGACAGGCTCGACCTCGATGGCCACGCATGGGCCGCCTCCGTGGAAGGCGGCTACCCCTTGGCGCTGACCGCGCAGTGGAGCCTGGAGCCCCAAGCTCAGCTGATCGCCCAGCGGGTGAGCCTGGACAGCGCCAGCGACCGGGCCTCGCGGGTCGCTCATGACGCCCAGGTGGAATGGCTCGGGCGCCTTGGCCTGCGCCTGGAGGGGATGTTCCCGGCCACAGACAGGGTGCTGCTGCAGCCCTTTGCCCAGGTCAACCTGTGGCATGCCGACGGCGGCGCCGACACCTTGACCTTCAACGGCGTGGACCGGATAGACACCGACTACCGCTACACCGCGCTGCAACTCGAAGGCGGGCTGGCGGCACGCCTGGGTTCGGCGCTGAGCCTGCATGCAGGCCTGCAATACAGCACCAACCTCGACAGCCGCCAGCAGCGGGCCAGCGGTGTGAACCTGGGGTTACGCTGGCAGTTCTAGCGCCGCGCCGCCAGCAATCCGAGCCCCGCGCAACCCAGCAGCGAAGCACTGACCCGGTTGAACACCCGGCGTGGCCCGGGGCGTTCGAACCAGCGCTGCAGGTAAGCGCCGAGCCCGGCATAGATGGCGATGGCCGCCCACTCCAGCAACAGGAACAGCACCCCCAACTGCAGGAACTGCTCGCTCACCGGCATGTTGCCGCCCACAGTCACGAATTGCGGCAGGAAGGCGGTGAAGATCAGGATCGCCTTGGGGTTGCCGGCGGCCACCCAGAACTCCTGGCGTGCCAGCTTCCAGGTACCGCTCGGCTGCTCGCCCGCCACCCGCGCCTCGCTCACCGGCGCGCGCCAAAGCTGCCAGGCGATAAAGAACAGGTAGCCGGCGCCCAGCACCTTGATCGCCAGGAACAGGTATTCGCTGGTATGCAGCACCACCGCCAGGCCCATGGCCGCCAGCGCGATCATGCCGCTGAATGCCAGCAGCCGGCCGGCCCCGGCCACGCAAGCGGTGCGCAGGCCATAGCGGCTGGCATTGTGCAGCGACAACAGGTTGTTGGGCCCCGGCGCCATGTTCAGGGCGAAACAGGCGGGGATAAACAGCAGCAGGCTCGACAGGTCCATTCTTGTTCTCCTTCAAGGAACGCAGCAGGGTCGCGCCCGGCCTGCCCGCACGTCAAGCACAGTGATCAGGCGAATGGCCGGAACAGTCGACAGTGGTTAGACTGCTCCCCATTTAACTCGCACGAGCCCTGCAGGAGCGGCCTTTAACCGGCCTAATGATTTTGGACACCTTCATCGGGCATTATGATGGCGCCCAATTGGAGGCAAAATCAGTGCGTAAATCTTATTCAAGAGAATACAAAGTCCAAGCTGCCGAAATGGTGCTGGACGGCGGCCTGTCAGTTCCTGAGGTCTGCGCAGCCCTTGGGCTTGGGCCTACCGCGCTTCGGCGCTGGGTTGAACAAGTACGGCAGGAAAGAGCGGGCAAGGTGCCGGCTGGAGCCAGAGCGGTCACGCCGGAGCAACAGCGAATTGAAGAGCTGGAGGCGCTGGTCCGTCAAAAGGATCGGGATATCGAAATCCTAAAAAAGGCCAGTGCTCTCCTGCTTCGGGACTCC
>NZ_VZZR01000086.1:0-20173 GCF_009650555.1 Pseudomonas sp. EMN2 | reverse complement strand
CTCCAGTCACCTCCACTCGGCCTCCTGAAGTCGCAATTTGTGTTGCCTGGACTATCGCGCGCTTAGAAGCAAGATCAAAAGCAGATCAAGATCAAGATCAGCAAATTGCTATTGAACGGTGCGCACAGTGATAAATAATTGGCCCCTCACCGAAGATGCCAGCGAAAGGGCCGTGGAGAGAGAGGAAACTTACGGTGAAATAGGATCACTCGCCGGGAAGGTTTCATCCAACGCATTATCGACAGTGCTCTCCTTCGGCTGAGTCAGCTCGCCACACTTGCAGTCGGTCATACGACAGGGCTCTCCATTGCGATGGCCCGTCGCACAGGCCTCGCAACAATAGGCCTTGCCATCCTCGACCACGGCATTGGCATCCACGGTGCAGGAACAGTGGTTGCAGGAACAACGTTTCTCGTTCATCAGGGGTACTCTCCTGTCGTCATCGGACACCACGGTGTCGTTGATCTCAATTTGCGGTCCTGGGTCATCGGATGGGGGCCTGACCGTTCTCCGTCTGTGGGCTTCATTCGGTCGACTCTCCCCAGTGGCAATTGATTCAGAGTTTCTGCAAGCCCCCACCCCTCGCTTTTTTTGAACTCCACACACTGCCACCGCCTCCCAATCTTGAGACCCGCGAACCATCCCGGAGCCCGTCATGGCCAAGCCCCTGCAGGAGTACCAGCGCAAGCGCGACTTCGACGCTACGCCCGAGCCGGCGGGCCGACGCGCCAGCCACCGCTCGGCCCACGCACTGCAGTACTGCATCCAGAAGCACGACGCCAGCCACCTGCACTACGACTTCCGTCTGGAACTCGACGGTACCCTCAAAAGCTGGGCAATCCCCAAGGGGCCCTCCCTCGACCCCAAGGTTCGGCGCCTGGCAGTGCATGTGGAGGATCACCCGCTGGATTACGCCGATTTCGAAGGGCGCATCCCCGAAGGGCACTACGGCGCAGGCGACGTGATTGTCTGGGACCGGGGTGTCTGGGAGCCTGAAGGCGACCCGCGTGAAGCCTATGCCAAGGGCAAGCTGCGCTTTCGCCTGCAGGGCGAAAAGCTGTCGGGGGTGTGGAGTCTGTTTCGCACCCACCTGGCCGGCAAGAAAGAGCAGTGGATGCTGGTCAAGTCCCACGACAGGCAGGCCCGCAGCGAAACCGACTACAGCATCGTCGAAGCCCTGCCAGACAGCGTGCTGAGCGAGCGCACCCTGCCGCCGCGGCGCCCTGCCAAGGCGACCACCTCCACACGCAAGCCCAAGGCCGGGAGCAAAGCCTTGCCCAAGGTGCTGCAGCCGCAACTGGCTACCTTGGTCGATTCCCCACCCAGCGGCGACTGGCGCTACGAAGTCAAGTTCGATGGTTACCGGACTCTGGCCCGCATCGACGGCAACGACGTACGCCTGTTCACCCGCAATGGCCACGACTGGAGTGCCAAGATGCCCCGCCAAATCGAGGCACTCAAGGCGCTGGGGCTCGACGCAGCATGGCTGGACGGCGAGATGGTGGTGGCCGACGACAACGGTGTGGCCGACTTCCAGGCCCTGCAGAACGCATTCGACACCGAGCACGACGAACGCATCACCTATTACCTGTTCGACTTGCCATGGCTGGGCGGCGAGGACCTGCGCGAGCTGCCGCTGCAGGCGCGTCGCGACACTCTGGCCAAGCTGCTGGAAGACAACGCTTCGCCGCTGCTGAGGTTTTCCGCCGACTTCACGGAGCCAGTCGACTCGCTGCTCGACAGCGCCTGCCGTCTGGAGCTCGAGGGGTTGATAGGCAAACGTGCCGACAGCCCTTATGTGGGCCGACGCAGCAGCGACTGGATCAAGCTCAAGTGCAAGCAGCGCCAGGAGTTCGTGATCGTCGGCTACACCGACCCCAAGGGCAGCCGCCACGGCTTCGGCGCCCTGCTGCTGGCCCTGCACGACCATGACAGCGGCCAGTTGCGCTACGCCGGCAAGGTCGGCACCGGCTTCAGCGCCACCACTCTGGACAGCATCCTCGCCCGCCTAAAGCCGTTGCAAGCCGCCAAGCCGCCCTTGCCCAACCCTCCCACCGGCGCAGAAGCCCGCGGCGTGCATTGGCTCAGGCCACAGCTGCTGGCAGAAGTGGCCTATGCCCAGATGACCCGCGAAGGCATCGTGCGCCACTCGGTGTTCCACGGCCTGCGCGACGACAAACCCGCCACCGCCATCGACCTGGAGCAGGCCATGCCCGCCAAGCGCGCAGCACAGACAAAACCCGAAGCCCTGGGCAGCCTGCGCCTGACCCACCCCGACCGCGTGGTCGACGCCACCACAGGTGCCACCAAGCGCCAGGTCGCGCAGTACTACGCTCAGGTCGCCGATTGGCTGCTGCCACAGCTCAAGGATCGGCCAGTAGCCCTGGTTCGGGCGCCGGATGGCCTGGGCGGCGAGCTGTTCTTCCAGAAAAACGCCGGTCAGTTGCATATCCCCCACGTGCTCAGCTACAGCAAGGCCCAGGCCGGCCAAGCGGCCATGGTATTCAACCGCGCCGACAGCCTGCTGGGCGCAGTACAGATGAACACACTCGAACTGCACACCTGGAATGCCACCACCAAGGACTTCCACAGGCCCGACCGCTTCGTCCTCGACCTGGACCCTGATCCAGCGCTGCCGTGGAAGTCCATGCTGGAGGCCACCCAGCTGACCCTCACCCTGCTCGACGAGCTGGGCCTGAAGGTGTTCCTCAAGACCAGTGGCGGCAAGGGCATGCACCTTGTCGTGCCGCTGACCCGGCGCGCGGGCTGGGACGAGGTGAAAGACTTCAGCCATGCCTTGGTCAAGCACATGGCCGGGCTGTTCCCCGATCGCCTCAGCGCTGTGTCCGGCCCGAAGAACCGGATTGGCCGGATCTTCATCGACTACCTGCGCAACGGCAAGGGTGCCACCACTGTCGCTGCCTACTCGCTACGGGCCCGCGAGGGCCTGCCGGTATCGGTGCCGATCTGGCGGGAAGAACTGGGCCAGCTCAAGGGCGCCAACCAATGGAACATCGGCAACCTGCAGGCACGGCTGGCCGAGGTGGACGATCCATGGGCCGAAATGGCCAGGACCCGCCAATCGATCACCCTACGCATGCGTAAGCAACTGGGGATTGCCTGATGGAATCGACCCCCTTCGATCAGCTGCTACACCGGCTCGCTACCCGTTCGCGTCCGCTCGAACTCGAGCCCTTGCTGCGGGAACTGCTGCAGACTCTGCAGCGTGAACACCACGACCTGCTCCCCTTGCCCGGCCAGGGGCGGACTCTTGACCGCTGGCGGGCCCTGGCGCGGGTCGCCGGTTGCGATCTCAGCCTGGCCAAACTCTATGAAGGCCATACCGACGCCCTGGCGATCCTTGCCGAATGCGGCGTCGCCCATCACGCCGGCGAAGGGATCTGGGGCGTGTGGGCTGCCGAGCCACCGGATGCCCGCACCCGCATCGTTGCCAGGGACGGTGATCGAGTTCGTCTGCGAGGCCGCAAAGCCTGGTGTTCGGGGGCGTTGCAGATCGACCGTGCGCTACTGACCGCCTGGCAAGACGACCAGCCTCAACTGGTGGCCATCGAGCGGCCCCATCCCAGCCAGCGCATCCAGGCCGACCACTGGCAAGCGTTTGGCATGGCCGCCACGACCAGTGTGACCATAGCGTTCGATGACTCTCCGGGGCAGGCCATCGGTGAGCCCGGCGAATACTTGTCCCGCCCAGGTTTCTGGCAGGGCGGCGCGGGCATCGCGGCCTGCTGGTATGGCGCGGCCGAAGCCCTGGCGGACTACCTGCGCGAACACTGCCGCACACCCCGGCCCGACCCACACGCCGATGCCCATCTGGGCGCGGTCGATGCTGCCTTGTTCGGGGCACGCGCCGCCCTTCGAGAATGCGCCGCCTGGATCGACCGGCACCCTAGCCAGGATGCCAGTTTCGAGGTGCGCCGGACCCGCGCCCAGGTCGAACAGGCGGTCGAGCTTGTCATCCAGCATGTCGGTCGGGCACTGGGCGCCACGCCATTCTGCCGCAGCAGCCATTTTGCCCGGCTCAGCACCGACCTGCCGGTATACCTACGCCAAAGTCACGCTGAGCGCGACTTGGCCGAGCTGGGCCGACAACTGACCGGCATGCCAGCAGGAACATGGCAACTATGAGCCAGAACCTGATACAGGCCGCCACCGGCACACCATGGAGCGTCTGGCAACAGTCCGCGCACCTTGCCCGGGCCACCTGGCTGACACCTGCGCAGCTGTGCCCGCCCGGCAGACGGTTGGTGCTGCTGGCGCCGCACCCGGACGATGAGATCCTCATGGCCGGTGGCCTGTTAGCCTGCTTTCACGGCCGGGAACAGGACCTGGTGCTGATTTCCGCCACCAACGGCGAGGCCAGCCATCCGCATTCCAGCCAATGGACCGAACACCGCCTGCGCCACCAGCGCCCCTTGGAAAGCCGCCATGCCCTGCGACGGCTGGACTTGGACCTCAACCACGTCGATTGGCGCCGGCTTAACCTCAAGGACGGCGCCCTGACCCGCGATGAGGCCTTCCTGGTCACGCACCTGGAACAGTTGCTGCAACCCGACGACCTGGTACTGACCACTTGGCGCGGCGATGGGCACTGTGATCATGAAGCGGCCGGCCGCGCCTGCGCCAGGGCGGCCCAGTCACGCCGCGCGCAGCTGGCCGAGGTGCCGGTGTGGGCCTGGCACTGGGCCGCGCCCGACGACCCGCGCCTGCCCTGGGCCCATGCACATCGCCTGCCGCTCGACGAGTCGCGTCTGGCGCGCAAGCGCGAAGCCTTGGCCGCCCATGCCAGCCAGTTGCAACCCGATGGCGATCATCCCCCGGTACTGCCCGAACAGTTGCAAACCTGCCTGCTGCAACCCTTCGAGCTGGTATTCCTGTCAATGGAGTCGCCATGAGTCTCAATGCGCAGTACTTCGCCGACCTTTATGCCGGCAACGATGACCCTTGGGCCTTTCGTACCCGCTGGTACGAACGACGCAAGCGCGACCTGGCCTTGGCCTGCCTGCCGCGACAATGCTACGGACGCGTGTTTGAGCCGGGCTGCGCCAACGGCGAACTGAGCGTCCTGCTGGCCGGGCGCTGCGCCGAGCTGCTGTGTCAGGACATCGACGCCACCGCCGTAGCCCTGGCCCGCGAGCGGCTGGCGGGCGTGAGCCATGCCCGCGTCGAACAGGGCCTCCTGCCGGGCGACTGGCCGGGTGGGCAGTTCGACCTGATCGTGCTCAGCGAGATCGGCTACTACCTGGACCCCACCGACTGGCTACAGGTGATCGAGCAATCGGTGGCCAGCCTGAACCATGACGGCGGCCTGCTGGCCTGCCACTGGCACCATCCCATCGCCGGTTGCCCGCAGCAGGGCCGCGAGGTCCATGCCCTGCTGGCCTTACACCTGCCGCTGTATCCACTGCTGCGCCACGAGGAGGCGGATTTCCTGCTTGAGTACTGGTCATGCCAGCCCAGCGTCGTGGACCTGGACGAGACCTGCCCATGATCGCCGTCATCATTCCGGCCCACAACGAGGCCCGCCGCCTCGGGCACTGCCTGGCCGCCGTCAAGCTGGCCGTGGCGCAGGCCGAGGCGGTGGGCCTGGTGGTCGAGGTGCTGGTGGTGCTCGATCGCTGCGTCGATGCCAGTGCGCGCATTGCTCAACGCCATGGCGTGCATGTTCTGGAGCTGGAGGCCGGCAACGTCGGCTTCGCCCGGCGCCTGGGCGCGGCCTGGATGATCGAGCGTGGCGCCCAGTGGCTGGCCTTCACCGACGCCGACAGCCGCGTGCCCGGACACTGGCTGGTATCGCAACTGCAATGGCACGCCGACGCGGTCTGCGGCACGGTCCACATCGAGCGCTGGCAACCCTGGCAGGGCGCCGCCCTGCGCCAGTTGTACCGTAGCCAGTACCAGGCCCGGGACGGGCACCGGCATATCCACGGCGCCAATCTGGGCGTGTGCACCACTGCCTATGAGCGCGTCGGCGGCTTCCAGCCATTGCCGGCCCACGAAGATGTGCAACTGGTGCTGGCCCTCGAGGCCAGTGGTGCGCAGATCGTCTGGACCGCAGCACATAGCGTGGCTACCAGCAGTCGACGGGACAGCCGAGCGCACCAGGGCTTCGGGGATTATCTACAGGAGCTGGAGGGGCAACTACCGTAGCTCAAGATGCCTTGCTTGATCGCTTGGGTGCCGGTTTCTTCGCCTTGGTCTTGCCGCCGAGGCTGCGCTTGAGCAGTTCGGTAAGGTCGATGATGTCCGCGCCCTTCTCCGCCGCCGCACCTTCGCCTTTGTCCACGGTCTCGATCTTGCCCTTGCTGGCCTTCTCCTCCACCAGGTCGAGGATGGTCTGGCGAAACGCATCGTGGTATTCGTCGGGGATCCATGGCCCGCTCATGTCTTGCACCAGCTTCCTGGCCATGTCCAGTTCGCGCTTCTCCAGCTTGCTGTCGGTCACGCTCTTGTCCAGTTCCAGCGATTCCAGGCCACGCACCTCCTCGGGCCAACGCAGGGTGATCATCACCAGCGCATCCTCCATGGGGCGCAGCAGCGTCAGGTGCTGGCGTGTGTGCAGCACCACGGTGGCGAGGGCGACTTTACCGGTGCTTTCCAGTGTTTCGCGCAGTAAGGCGTAGACCTTGCCGCCACCACGATCAGGGCTCAGGTAGTAAGGGGTATCGAACTGTTGCAGCGGGATCTCTCCGGCATCGACGAACGAGAAGATGTCGATGGTCTGGGTAGCCTCGGGCCTGGCCTTGCGAATCTCCTCCTCGCTGATCACCACATAGCGGCCCTTCTCGTACTCCACGCCCTTGACGATGTTCTCTTTGTCGATTTCCTTGCCAGTGATCTTGTTCACCCTCTTGTAGCCAACCGGCTCCATGCTGCGCTTGTCCAACCAGTCGAAATCCACGCGTTCGGTACGCACGGCAGTATTGAGGGAGACGGGGATATGCACGAGGCCGAAGCTGATCGCGCCTTTCCAGATTGCCCGGGCCATGGTCGACTCCTACGCAGCGAAGGGTTGGCCGGGCTGGCTGTAGCGTAGTGCGCCACAGCGTTGGCAACACTGGCAGTGAAGCCCGGCGACTTCACACACCAGCAGGCTGCGCCACTGGCAGCCACGCAGCAAGCAGACGAGTTTCATCAGCCACCTCCCTGTACCCGGGATATCCAGGCCCTTACTGAAACTGACTGCGCGGCGCCGCGAAGGTTTATCCGGATTACTCAGGGCAACAGGTTCTCGTTTTTGTGAAGACTGAATTCAACGAGTCCTCTCCCCCCCCAATGAAAAAGGCCGTGGCGCAGTTCAAGAAAGTGGCCACATCCTCCGACAAGCCTGAGCTGAAAAACCTTCGCCAGCGATAAGTTGCCAACGCTGAGGCACCATCTTGAACTGACCAAGGCACTGCAAGCTACCCACGGCAACTAACCTGCACTCACCGAGCAATGGCAGGGCTTGACTCTACCGTTAGGGGCAGACTTTACCCTTGGCGCTTCATTACCTGGAGCTCGTCATGAAGAGCAAACGCATGCTCGTAATCCTCGGCCACCCTTCGAACGCCAGCTTTTGCGGCGCCGTGACCGAACGCTACGTCGAGGCCGCCACGCAAGCAGGCCATGAGGTGCGTCTGCTGCGTCTGAGCACCCTGGATTTCGATCCGGTCTTGCACGCTGGCTATAACCAGATCCAGTTGCTTGAGCCAGACTTGATCGACGCACAGAACGACATTACCTGGGCCGAACACCTGACATTGGTGTACCCGATCTGGTGGGGCGGCATTCCGGCGTTGCTCAAGGGGTTCTTCGACCGCGTGTTTCTGCCCGGTTTTGCCTTCAAGTACCGCAAGGGCTCGCCCTTCCCGGACAAGCTGCTCAAAGGCCGCACGGCTCACCTTCTGGTGACCATGGATACGCCGCCGTGGTACTACCGCTGGGTGTATCGCATGCCGGGCCTGCACCAGATGCGCAAGACCACCCTGGAGTTCTGCGGCATAAAACCCCTGAAGACCCTGACCTTCGGTCCGGTATTAGGCTCCAAACCGGAACAGCGTGAAGCCTGGCTCAAACAAGTCCAGGCAGTCGCCAGCCGCTGATCGGCCAAGTCTCCCTCTTGTGACACCTTGTCCAACCCGGCTTCCTGCCCCCTGACGCTTGTGCAAAGATGTCGCGCGCTTCTGATGCGTCAAAAAAGGGATTTTCATGTACATCGGCAAAGCCGCCCAGCTGTCGGGCACCACCGTCAAAAGCATTCGACATTACGAAGAAATCGGCCTGTTGCCACCCCCGCAACGCGAAGGCAAATACCGCATCTACAACCAGCAAAGCGTCGAGTTGCTGACCTTCATCAAATGCGCTCAGCAACTCGGCTTCAAGCTCAAGGAAATGCAGGCCATTCTGCAGGGTCATCGCGGCCAGAAGCTGCCCTGGGGGCTGGCCATGCTGGCCATCGATAACAAAAAACAGCAATTGATGGGGCAGATCCAGGCCTTGCAGCAAGTGCATGATGGCCTGGTTGAGTTTGAGCTGAGCCTCAAGGATGCTCAGATGCAATGTCAGTTCGAGCACCTGGAAAAAGCCCGGTGAATCCGCACCGCCGCCCTGAACGGCCGTCAGGATGGCCTCGTCGATCTCGATCCATTCCTCAAGCGGGCAGCACAACGCCGCGCGCTTCGAAATATCGGCTTAATGTAGATGCATCCCCCTCAGGATCAGCCAGCGCGACATAGGTATCAGGCCGCAACAGATAAGCAGCATTTCTGGCAAGGCCGGCTTTCTCGTACGCCGGCTGCCAGGCGAAAACATGCAGTGCAATGCCGTGCTGCGCGCACCATTGGGCCAGGCCTGCCTTGGCCTCACCGTAAACATGCACTTGCCACTCGATGGCTGCCAGTGAATCGTGGTTGTCCGCAGTGCCCCCAGGCAGCCAAGGCAGGCGATCACCACCCTGAACCTCGCCTGCCTTGCCTTGGCTCAGCGGGCTGTCGCGGTAATCCAGGGTGGTTTGCGAAACCACTCGGAACAAGTACTCACGCACGCTCGCGCGCTTGTACGCAACGCTGGCGAACATCGGTGCGATGCGCGTGCGCACAAAGTCTGCGAACCCGCCCTGGGCGGTGACAAAGGTGAACAGCTTGTCCGTGGTCTCCACCAGCGTGCGGGCAAATGCCTGGCGTTCGATCTGGTAGCTGTCGAGCAATGTGTCGGGCGCCTTGCCTTTGACCACCGCGGCCAACTTCCACGCCAGGTTGATCGCGTCCAGAATACCGGTGTTCATGCCCTGCCCGCCTGCCGGGCTGTGGACATGCGCGGCATCGCCGAGCAAAAACGCTCTGCCACGGCGGAAATGGTCCGTGACTCGATGATGAACCCGGTAAGTGGAAAACCAGTTCACCTCGCTGATCTTGAGGTTCAAGCCGTTGATGGCATCGTGGCCTACGTCCGCGAATGTCAGATGCTCGGGATGCTCGGCACGCTCGTCGCGCACGGTGCCAATCAGGCGGTATCGGTCCTTTTCGCCATAGCACAGCAGCAGCACGAAGTCGGACTTGTCAAAAGCGACGTGCGCCTCACCCGCAGGCTCGATGCCCGTTACCCTGACATCCGCGACATAGAAAAGGTGTTTATAGGTGCCGCCCTCGAAACCGCTGCCGATCTGATGTCGAACGAGCGACCGAGCGCCATCGCAGCCTGCCAGGTAAGCCGCAGTCACAGCCCCTTCCTGCCCATCGGCTAGTTTCAGCATGGCAGTGACCTGGCTTTCACCCTCTTCGAAGGCCAGCAGTTCGGTCTGCCATTGCACGTCTACGCCGAGGGAATGCAGTTTCTGCACCAGCAGGCGCTCATGGTGATCCTGGGGATAGATCAACACGAAGGGGTATGCACAAACCTCTCTGCCGGCATCGACCAAGGGGATGCGCGCTCTGCGGCTGCCTCGGGCCCACATGTTCATGGCCGGTGTTTTATAGCCGGCATCGATCACTGCCTCGGCTATATCGAGCTGACGATACAGCTCCAGCGTGCGGGCTTGAACAGCCATGGCACGAGACGCTTCGCCGGGCCCACTGTTCTTGTCGACGATCCTTACGCCGACGCCTTGCCTGGTGAGCCAAAGAGCAAGCACCAGCCCCGTCGGGCCAGCCCCAACAATGAGAACGTCGGTTTGCGCCGCCATGATCTCACCTCGAAAATGAATGACCACAGCATCATGAATGTTCCCGAGCGCGGCGAAAGTCCATCCGTAATTTTCTATTGATACCCCGAACACCTCTCGGTATTGTCCTTCCTCCCTCCTTTGCGGCTACCTCTGCCGTGCACCGCCCAGGCGTTGACTCGCGAAGCGGTCATACAGGTTGCCGACACTTATACGGTCGCTATCGATAAGCGCACCTCATTTCCGCTATCAAGTGTTAAGGATGATTCCATGATCATTCGTCAGGCTATCCAAGCCGACCATCCACAACTGCTCAACATCTGGCTGCGTTCTGTTCGCGCCACTCATCACTTCCTGCAAGCGTCCGATATCGAGGCATTGCTGCCCCAGCTTCGCGATGTCTACCTACCTGCTGTTGAATTATGGATTGCGGTAGGTGCCGAGGACTGCCCACTGGGCTTTATCGGGCTCAATCAAAACCATGTGGAGATGCTCTTCATCGAGCCCGCTCTGCGAGGCAAAGGTATTGGCCGCGCGCTGCTGGAGCATGCCCGCAGTTCGCGCAACCAGCTGAGTGTTGACGTGAATGAGCAGAACCCCGAAGCGGTAGGGTTCTATTTGCATTACGGGTTTGTTCAAACAGGCCGTTCCCCGCTGGATGGCGAGGGGCGCCCGTTCCCTTTGCTACACCTGAGCCTGCCCGGCTAGGGCTTCAATCGTAAGTCGCTTCCAAGGCTTGGGGTATTGGCGATAACGGCTCGCCAATACCCCTCGATCAGCTGCTCGGTTGCAAAAACAACCGGCGCCTGCGATCAAAATCCGACCGTGGCCGAAACCAGATACGTCCGTGGCGTCGACAAGCTCAACCCCGGCTCGCTGTCATCGGACGCCCCCGCCGAAATCCAGTACTGGTCATCCAGCACGTTCTCGACACTGGCGTGCAGGGTGACGTCCTTGTCCGAGACCTTGAAGGCATAACGCGCACCCAGGTCGAAGCGTTCCCAGCCATCGATCTGCTTGCTGTTGGCCTGGTCCAGGTACTGCGAGCTGGAATGAATGCCCCGCGTGGTCAGGGTCAGCCCCGGCACCTTCGGCACATCCCACTCAGCGCCCAGGCTGACGTTGTATTCGGGCGTGGCCGGGGCGCGGTTGCCGTCGGCAATGCCGCCCACGGTGCCGGTCAGCTCGCTGTCGATGAACATCACCCCACCGAGCAGACGCACGCCTTTCAGTGGCTCGCCGAACACATTCAGCTCGATACCCTTGTTCTCACGCTTGCCGTTGGGGCCGAACACCCGCGTGGCGGCATTGGTTTCGTAGGCTGGCTGCTTGATGCGAAAGGCGCTGGCGGTCAGCCCGAAAGTGCCCAGGTCGTACTTGGCGCCCACCTCGACCTGGCGGCTGACGAAGGGCGCGAAGATCTGGTCGGAGTTGATCGAGGTCGACGGCGCGATCTTGCCCTGGCTCAGGCCTTCCATGTAGCTGGCGTACAGCGAGAACTGCTCGCTGACCTTGAACACCACGCCACCCGAGGGCGAGACCTTTTCCTCGTCGTAGGCGGTGGCGCCTTTGACGTCATTGCTCCAGTCGTCGACCTTGACCCGTTGCCAGCGTGCGCCCAGCGTCAGCAACACGCGATCGTCGAAAAAGCCCAGGGTATCGGCCAGCGCCACGCCGGTGAAACGGTTCTCGGTGTACACCTCGGCATCCTGGCGCGTCGGCTTGCCGGGCGTGGGGGTGACTACCGGGTTGTACAGGTTGCTGGGCGCTGCCGCGTAGCGCGCCCCACCGTTGGTGAAGTCCATGTAGAAGTAACTCGCCGACAGGTTCAGCTCGTGGCTGACCGGGCCGGTGCTGAACCAGTTGCGCAGCCCGGCCATGGCCGTGCGCACCGATTCGTCGCGGGTAAAGTCCCGGGGCAAGACACTGAAGTCGCCGGCATCGTTGCTGACCGGCACGTTGTGGCGTAGAAAATCATGGTTGCTCTCACGGGCACCGAACGCGGCATAAGCCATCAGCGAATCGCTCAGGTCGTACTCGGCGTTCACCGCGCCAAAGGTGTCCTCGGTGCGAGCCTTGCTCCAGGCCTGGGCATAGTTGCGGTGCACATCCTTGGCGTCTGGCACCTTGGCATTGGCGCCGATCAGCACCCGCTCCTGAGGGGCATCGGTGTCGCGCTGGGTGTGGCCGATATCAGTGGACAGGCGCAGCCGCTCGCCGCGAAAGTCCAGGCCCAGCACGGCCATTTCGCGGTTGACGCTCTGGTGATCCCAGGTGGTGTCGCCGGCCTGCTTCACCGCGTTGAAGCGCAGGCCGAACTGCTCGCCCTCGCCAAAGCGCCGGCTGATATCCACGGCGCCGCCCACCTGGCTGTCGGAGGCGTAGCTACCGGTGAACTCGGTCAGCGGCTTGTCGCCCGCGCGCTTGGGCACCACGTTGATACCGCCACCCACGCTACCCCGCGGCGAGATGCCGTTGATCAGCTGACTCGGCCCTTTGAGGATATCGACGCGGTCGGCCATTTCCATGTCGATGGAATAGGTCGGCAACACGCCATAAAGCCCGTTATAGGACACATCGCTGTTGAACAGGCTCAGGCCACGGATGGTGAACTGCTCGAAGCGTCCGCCTGCCGGGTTGGTGGCGCGCACCGAAGGGTCGCTGGCAACCAGGTCGTTAAGGGTTCGCGCCTGCAGGTTCTTCACCGTCTGGCTGGTGTAGGTGGTCATGCTGAACGGCGCTTCCATGAAGTCACGCGAGCCAAGCAGGCCCTGCGCGCCACGGCGAGCGACCTGGCCACCGGCATACGGCTCGCCATCGTCACCCAGGTGCCCACTGTTGATGGTGGTTGGCGCAATCTCCAGGGCGCTGGAATCCTGGCTCACCGGCACCAGGATGTAGGCATCGGCGCCTGCCTGCTGCAGGCGCAAACCGCTGCCCTGCAGCAGACGGGCAAAGCCTTCCTCGACACTGTAGGTGCCCGACAGGCCGGCACTGTCGCGCCCATCCACCAAGGCAGGGCTCACCGACAGGTTGACGCCCGACTGCGTGGCGAAACGCGTCAACGCGGCGCCCAGGCTACCGGCCGCGACTTCATAGCTGCGCCGGGCGACGTCATCGGCCCAACTGACAGGGGTGAAAAACGTGCTGGCGCTCAGGCTCAGCACCAGGCCCACACGTTGCAAAGACTGACGGCCTGGACGGCAAGGCATTACTACGGACATTGGGGCAAGCTCTCGTTTTCAGTTCACTTGCCTTCAATGACCGGTGAGGCGAAAAAAAGGGACATGGGTTATACAACGTTTTTTCGCGGCACCAGGGTGACCCAATATCGCGTGCGCGAATGCACCTCCAGCGGCAGGCTCGCCGCCAGCAGCGACAGCACACGGTCGGTGTCGTCGAGGCGGAAACTGCCCATTACCCGCAGGTTTTCCAGCACCGGCTCCCAACGCAACAACCCCGGGCGGAAGCGCCGCAGTTCGCGCAGGAAATCGCCCAGCGCTTGGTTCTGGGCAATCAGAACGCCCTCTCGCCACCCCGGCAGCGAAGCATCGAAGCGCTCGACCTGGCCTGCGCCGCCAACCTTCAAACGGACCTGCTCACCCTCGCGCAAGAGCAGCGCTGGGCCGTGCAAGGGTTGCAGCTGCACCGCCCCGCCGGCCACTGCGATCTGGCAGTCACTGTCATTGAGCCGCACACAAACTTCACTGCGGCTGACAAGCACCCGACCGTAAGGCAGGTGCAGGGTCAGCCCTGCGCTGCCAGTCACCTTGAGCGCCATCTCGCCACGCACCAAGGTCAGCTCACGCTTGCCCAAATCGACATTGACCGCGCTGTCGGTGTTCAGCTGCAGCAGGCTGCCGTCGGCCAGTTGTAGCTTTTTCTGCTCGCCGATGGCGGTGTGCACATCGGCCATCCACATTTGCACCGGCAACTGCCGCCCGATCAGCCAGGTAGCCGGCAACAGTGCGGCAATGCCCAATGCGCGCTTGATGGCCGTGCGCCGCGCCAGATCCGGACGATCCAGCGAGGCCATCGCCAAGGCTGGCGGCAGCCCGGAAAAGCGCTGGCGCAGCAGCTGCGCCTTCTGCCAGGTGGATTCATGGCTGATGTTGCTGTTGCGCCAGTGTTCAAGGCGGGCATGGTCTTCTTCAGTGGCCGTGCCCGACTCCAGCAACGCCAGCCACCGAGCCGCCGCGCGAGCCACCTCGAGTGCCTCGCCGCTGGGCACCGCACGCATCACAGGTCCACCAGCAGGCAATGCTCGTAGGCCTGCGCCATGTAGCGTTTGACCGTGCGCTCCGACACCTCCAGGCGCTCGGCGATCTCGCGGTAGCCCAGGCCGTGCAACTGGCTCCAGAGAAAAGCCCGGCGTACCAGACGCGGCAACCCGTCCAGCAGCTCGTCCAGTGCCTGAAGCGTTTCCAACAGCAGCCAGCGCTGCTCTGGCGACGGCACGCAAGCCTCCGGCAGCTGTGCCAACGCCTCCAGATAGGCCTGTTCCAGGCTGCGACGGCTGTAGAAATTGCTCAACAGGCGCTTGCCCACGGTCAGCAGGTAGGCGCGTGGCTCACGCAACTCGTCGAGCTTCTGGGCGCTGGACAGGACCCGCAGGAAGGTGTCCTGGCTCAGGTCGGCCGCATCCCAGCTATTGCCGACACGGCGGCGCAACCAGTTCTCCAGCCAACTGCGATGGTCGCGATACAGGGCACTCAGGCGGTGATCGGGTGGCGTAGCGGCTTCAGCCATATAGTGAGGCTCTGCACATCAGTGAATGCGATTGATTCTATTTAATAACAAAGTCCCATTCCAGATCTTTATCCGAGTACAGGTCGAGCCACGCGCTACACCGGTAACTCGGTCGTCAGCTTGACCTTCTCCATGGGCACTTCCGTCTTGACGTTCTGTACCACATCCAGGCTGGTCAGATGGGCAACCTGGAAACGCCGGTAGGCTTCCAGATCCGCCGCCACCACCCGCAGCAACAGGTCGCAGTCGCCCGCCATCACATGGCACTCCACCACCTCGGGGAGCCGGCGCACCGCGTTGATGAAGATGTCGGTGGTTTCCTGGTCCTGGCGTTTGAGCCACACCCGCACGAACAGGGTAAGGCCCAATGCCACCTTGGCCGGGTCCACCAGCGCCACGTAGCGCTCGATGACCCCCGCGTCCTCCAGCAGCCGCACCCGCCGCAGGCACGGCGACGGCGACAACCCTACTTGCTTGGCCAGTTCCTGGTTCTGCAGGCGCCCGTCCCGCTGCAGGGCACGCAGGATGCGGCGGTCGATGGCATCAAGCTTGATTGGCATTGAAAACCTCAAATCGAGTCTTGTTGGTAGCAGATGCCAAATCCTCTGCGAGCCTTTGCAACTACGCAAGCCTATTTCAACAGTACATTGAAATAATTTGCCTCCACTGGAGGTGACCATGAATACCCTTGAACCCGCCCTGAACGATCCACCCACCACCGCCCCCGACAGCGAACTGCGTCGTGGCGCAGTGGCCGCCCTGCCGATGCTGTTGGGCTTCATCCCGTTCGCCCTGGTACTCGGTGCGCAGGCGTCGCAACACCAGCTCGCTGCGGGTGAGGTTGCGTTGATGACCGGCCTGAATTTCGGTGGTGGTTCGGAGTTCGCCGCCATCGAACTGTGGACCTCGCCACCGGCGATTCTGGTAATCGTCGCCATGACCTTGCTGGTCAACAGCCGTCACCTGCTGATGGGCGCTACCCTGGCGCCCTACCTGCGCCACCTGCCCCTCAGGCAAGCGCTTGGCGCACTATTTTTCATGTGTGACGAGAGCTGGGCCATGGGCTTGGCCGATGCCCGTCGGCGCAATGGCTTCAGCCTGCGCTACTACATGGGCGTGTCGTTGTGCCTGTGGGCCACCTGGGTAATCTTCACCACCCTGGGGGCGCTGGTCGGGCCGATGCTGGGCGACCTGCGCAGCTATGGCTTCGACATGGCCTTCGCCGCCGTTTTCCTGGTACTGCTCAAGGGTATGTGGAAAGGTGTGCACGCCGCCCTCCCCTGGCTGTTCAGCCTGGTGACCGCCGCGCTGTTCCACCTGTTGATCCCCGGCGGCTGGTACGTCCTTGCGGGCACCGTGGCAGGCCTGGTCAGCGCCTACCTGTGGGCCAAGCCATGATCGACATCACCACCCTGGCCACGATCCTCGGCATGGCCCTGGTCACTTACCTGACCCGCGCACTGGGCTTTTTGCTGTTGCGCAATCGCGTCATGGGGCCGCAGCTCAGCCAAGTGCTCAGCGCCGCGCCTGGCTGTGTGCTGATCGCGGTGATCGCGCCCAAATTCGTCAGCGGTGACCCCGCCGACTCGATCGCACTGGCTCTGACCCTGCTTGCCGCCACCCGCTACTCCATCCTGCCGGTGGTGCTGTTCGCCATCGTCGTCACCGGTGCGTTGCGTGCAGTGCTGCATTGACGCCGGCAGCGCTAAGCCAACTGCGCCAGCGCCTCCTCCACCTTGATGACCATACGATTGCCGCGCGCAACAGGCAGACGCCACACCGCGATATCGACGCCCAAAGGTACCGCGCGGGCAATCGGCATGATCAGCTCGCCACTGTCGAGGTAGCGCTGCACCAGGCTCTGCCGCCCGATCAGCACACCTGCGCCCAGCAGCGCCTGCTGCACGGCGATGGAGTACAGCGAGAACCCCGGCCCCTGGGCCACGAATGGGGTGTCGGGCATCACCGCGCCAGCCCATGCCGCCCAGTCGCTCCAGCCCACATCGGCAATACAGCGCGTGTCACAGAGGTCTTCGGGGCGTTCGAGGGTGGCTGCCAGGGCCGGGACGCACACCGGCACCACCGCTTCACTGCACAGCACGCGTTGCCCGTGCCCAGGTTTGTCGGTGTAGAACAGGCACAGGTCATAAGGGCTGCGCTTGAGGTTGGGCGGCTCGTCCACCGCCGTGACCGAGATCTCGATGGGCGCCAGCAGCTCGGTCAGGAGCGGCAGGCGCGGGCCGATCCACAGCTGCGCCAGGGCCGGTGATGTGACGATATGCACCCGCTGCGGCGCAGCCAGCCGGCGCAGGGTGCGCGCGGCTTCTTCCACCGCATCGAAGGCCTCGGTGAACTGGGCCTTCACGCTTTCGCCCAGCGGTGTGAGCCTGACGCCTTTGGCGTGGCGTTCGAACAGCACGGCACCGTACTGGGCTTCGAGTGTCTTGACCAACGCGGCGATGGCACCCGGGCTGACTTTCAGCTCATCGGCCGCTCGGGCAAAGCCCCCCAGCCGGGCGGAAGCTTCGAAGGCGCGCAGTGCATTGAGCTGCAGGGTATGGCGGGTTGGCGCGTGCAACGGCATGGCGTGAGCCCTATATTTTTTAGGCCTAATATTCCATAAATCTGCCGTTGCCAGCAATTCTGGCGCGCATTAACGTGACCGCTACAGGCCTGCCAAAGCCCTATCGGCGCTGGCCTGCAGCGATCCCGGCCGCAGCTTGCCGGGCTATTTCAGAAGGCATTGCAATGCAACCATCCAACAGGGCCCAAGCGCTCACCCAGGGCGCCCGCGCAGTCCTGCCGCTGACCACCGGGATCGTGCCGTTCGGCCTGATCACCGGGGTCACCGCAATCAACATGGGGCTGTCGCCAAGCGAGGCCATGGGCATGACCCTGCTGTTCTACTCGGGCTCGGCGCAGATGGCCGTGCTGCAATTGATGCAGAACGGCGCCTTGCCCATCACCATGGTGGTCACCGCGCTGGTGATCAACCTGCGCTTTCTGATGTACAGCGCCTCGCTGGCGCCGCACTTCAGCGACTTGCCACGCCAGCGCCGCTGGTCGATGGCCTACCTGCTGTCGGATCAGTCCTTCGCCCTGTGCACCCTCAGGCTCAACACACGCGAGGGTCTGGGTGCATTCGCCTTCGAGTACTACCTCGGCACCGCCATGGTCATGTGGCTGGGTTGGAACCTCGCCGTGCTGGTGGGCGTGGCGGTGGGCTCCGGCATACCGCCAACCTGGTCGCTGGGGTTCGCCATCCCGCTGTCGTTCCTGGCACTGCTGGTGCCCGCCATCCGTAACCGGGCGATGCTCGGGGCGGCAACGGTGGGTGGGGTGCTGGCGGTACTGGCCATCGACATGCCCTACAACCTGGGGATGCTGGTGGCCGCGCTCGGCGGCATCCTGGCCGGGCTTGCGCTGGAGCAGGTCGGCATGGCTCAGACAGTTGAACAGCACGCCGACCAGGAGGCCTCATGAGTCAGGCATGGCAATGGATCACCTTCCTGCTGGCAGGCCTGGGCACCTTCGCCCTGCGCCTGTCATTCATCGAGTACTACCGCAGCCTGCGCATACCGCCGTGGTTCCGGCGGGCGCTGGCCTATGTGCCGGCGAGCGTGCTGGCGGCGCTGGTGCTGCCGGCGGTGGTGTATCAGGACCGGCATGCGGCGTTCGACTGGAGCAACCCACAGATCCCTGCGGCTGTACTGGCCGGCGTGGTGGCTTGGCGCACGCGCAGTACCCTGTTGACGCTGGGGGTTGGGATGGGGGTGTTGTGGGCGCTGAAGTATTGGGGGATGTGACAGGAGGCACTCCGTTTAGTCGATGAATACTGCCTCAAACAATCATTGACCACAGAGTGTTTATACCCGCCATGGGCATGTAGCCGCTTTGCCACATCCTTTCAAGAATGTTCCCTCCTGCGCGCGAGACACTTCCGGCTTCTTCCTGAATACCGCCTCGGTATGGTTTCCGTCCTGTATTTTCAGGTCGCCCGACCGAGGCCATTGCACTGCACCGCCCCCTCGTGGGAGCGGGCTTGCCCCGCGATGTGTAGCCGCAGCAGCACAGTGCTGCGTGCGGTTTAACTTGCCACCAGGCGACCTCCTTTCAAGGAGCGCCAAATGGCAACTACCCCCGACAAGGCCAGCCCTTCAGGCAAGGGCGTTGTACAAGTAGCGATCACGCCACTCGCCGAAATCCAGGCCGAGGACGTCGGCCGTGGCGCCGCCGTGTTCGACACCTGGCTACGTGAAGTCAGTGCGGGCCATGCCACCCTCGAGCGCCTCAAGGCCGTCGCCGGCCATGTGCCGGTGGCGGGCAACAGCATCGCTCTGATCGATGCACTGGGCGCTATCACGACCCTGGCCCGCAGCAAGGTACCCGACCCGCTGGACTGCGCCACCTTTGCCCTCGATCTGATCGGCCTGATCACCTCGCCTGCCGGTGAGGCACCGGCGCGCATGAGCTTGCGGCCGATGCTGCTGTTCGTGCGCCAGGAGAGTAAGCAGGTGCTCGACGATGCGTCGGTCGAACTGTTGGCCGGCCACCTCAACGCCGATATCGTCGGCAGCCTTGATAATTTCGTCAGCCAGGCCGCCGGCAAACTCAAGGGCATCCTGGCCGAGGCTGCCACGCTCGGCGAGCGGATCATCCTCGACATTGCCAGTGGCCTGACCACGCTGGCCGAAGGTACCGCCCCAAAATACGCCCGCCCGGCATCCGCCACGAGCAACGTGCTGATTCACAACCCGCTGGCCACGCTCGACAACTACCTGGCCGGCGCCTTCAGCGCCTACAAGCGTGCCGGCAAGGGCATGACCAGCGCCAACGTCAGCCCCACCCTCAGCGCCGCCGGCAAGACCGAGTTGCTGGCCCACAGCGCGCACCTGCGCACCCTGGCGCCATTGGTGCGCGGCATGATCCTCAAACTCGGCGATGCCGGCAGCCCCGGCTCCATCGAGGCCCTGAGTCAGATCCTGGCCAGCAGCGTCGAGCAGTGGCGCCAACGTAACCCCCAGGTGGTGGCGGCCAACGTCAAACCCGGCGGCACCAGCAAGGCCCGCCACCAGTTGGCCGAAGGCAAGGTCGAGACGCAAAAGGAGCAGATGCCTGCCTCCCAGGCCGCCAACCCGTGCAAGAACGGCGCCCCGGCCAACACCTGCAACAGCATCAACTTCGCCCTGGGCAGCGAGACCCTGCAGCACACCGATTTCAGCCTGCCCGGCCCGTTCCCGATCACCTGGACCCGCACCTACCACT
>NZ_VZZR01000085.1:0-37940 GCF_009650555.1 Pseudomonas sp. EMN2 | reverse complement strand
CAGTTGGTTAGAGCACCACCTTGACATGGTGGGGGTCGTTGGTTCGAGTCCAATTGTGCCTACCAAACAAAGTCCCGGTATCCGGGCATCAAGAAGGGCGACCCGCAAGGGTCGCCCTTCTTGCGTTTGCGCGCCGTATTACCTGCCCTGCATTGGCATGGGTGCCCCAGAGCATTGATCGTCGATCAGTTTTTGCAAGATGGCGTCGAACATGTCGCATCGCTTGGCGATCGCCAGGTGCCCGGCCGCGATTGCCTGCGTTTTCCTTGCGGGTGATTGATCCGTCATGCGCTTGAGGATGCCCAGCATTTTCAGGGCATGGTCTTCGTCTTCGTCGATGTGTAAACGGAAGAACTCCTGGCCCGCTTCGCTGACGCCCAGGTGCTCCAGCGCCATCAGCATGGGCGGATAGATCAGCGGCACGATAGCCTCTGCCCCCAGGCACAGGGCAGCAAGACCTTCAGCAGGATCATCTTGGCGGCACAAGCCCAGAATGGTGCGTGCCAGGTCGGCGGTCTGAGGTAAAGGTTCCTCTGTCAGCGGCGTGGCACCCACGCTTCGAAGCGTCTTTTGAAACAGTTCCGCGTGGGTGGCGTCGTGGTCACCCTCGACGCCCATTTCTTCCAGAAGGTTTGCCATCAGCAGCTTGATGTCGTCGAGTGAGTCGAGGCGGCTGATGATCGCGCAAAGGAAGCGGGTGAAGTGGCGAGCGTAAAAGTGATGCTGCGTCAGCACTTGGCGCATGCCCTCCAGGGAAACGCATCCTGAGCGCATGGCTTTGAGCAATGGGTGATCGATCAGGGTGTGCAGCGTTTCGTCGCTCAACCATTCACCCCACGCTGGCAGGATCGTGACGGTTGCATTCTGGGGGCTGTTGCGGATCAAGGGATTGGTTCTGGTCATACTGAGGCCTTTGAAGTTCCTTGGCAGTGGTGCGGTGATGTGTACGGGTGATGATCAGGGTTCCAGGGACGGTTGCGTCGCGACGGAGCCCGAGTAGGCGAGCAACGAGGCCAGGGTGATGCAGATGCCACCTGAGGCCAGAACCAGCGCACTGCTGGAGAAGTGCAGAAGCAACCACCCACTCAGCAGGCTTGCAGGCGGGATGGCGAGATAGGCGATCAGTCGCGTCACGCCAACCGTGCGCCCCAGGATCGCCTGCGGTACGGTCTGCTGCCGGTAGGTGAAGAAGGCAATGACCACTACCGACTGGCAGCAAGTGGAGAGCGCCCAGAATGCCGACAGTGACCAAGGCGTTTGCGTGAAGGCTCCGGCGAGCGTGAACAGTCCGGCGAGCAGGCAACTGTGCCTGATCAGAGCGCCAGCCTGACAGCGTTTTGCAAGCATCGCCCCCAGTAGGGAACCTGCAACTGCGCCGCAGCTGATGAGTCCGTAGTAATAGCCCAACTGCGTCGAGGGGACCGCCAGGATGCTGGTGTAGAGATAGACCAGGCTGGCGCCGATCAGCGCGAAACCGAAGTTGCAGAAAAAGAACAGCGTTACCAGTGCACGCAGCTCCTTGTTCTCGATGACATAGGAAAAACCGGTACTGATTTCGCGAAGGATAGGGCGGCTGGTCGGTTGTGGTTTGTGTCGCTCCTCGAGCTGATAGCAAAGCGGCAAGGAGATCGCGAAACCCAGGACGGCAAGGATGAGAAGCTGGTCCTTGCTGGTCAAGGTCAGGGCTGCCGCAATACCGAGGGGGGCTGCAATGCGGATCATGTTGTCGCTGGCGTTAACGACCGCATTGAAGGTATGCAGCCTCCCTTTCTCGATGATCGAGGGCGCGATGCTCTGGAACGCTGGGTGATGGGTAGCGCGTACGCTGGTCAAAAGGAAGGTGAGCAGCAGCAGCACGCTGCACAGTAGCAACCCTGATAACAGCTGTAGCGCGGCATACAGCACAAGCCCTGTCACCAGGCTTAGCAGGTCGCCACCGACCAGAAGCCGGCGCTTGCTAAAGCGATCACTCCATGCGCCGGCAAAGGGTGTGACCAGGATATAGGGTGCTATTGCGACAAGGTAGGCCGAGGACGTCCAGACCGGAGAGCCAGTTTGCTCATAAATGTACAGCGGTATGAGAAAGGCAATCACCCAGGAGCAGGTGGCGGTGGTGAAATAGGACGCCAACAGTTTGAGCATTCATTGAGTCCCCGTGCGTGCCGATGGCATCGGCGTATGCACCAGGTGACCGCACACCGCACAGTCCGGTCTTCTTTCCCACGTTTCGGCAATGCCGACACCAAGGTCATCGAAGGTGAACTCCTTGAGCTTGTTGGTCAGCTGAGGGGGCTGGCAACCCGTGATGATCTTGACGCATTCACTGACCATCATGCCCGCTGTCACTGCGACCAGAGGCACCAGTGCCGGCCCGGGGTGTTGGTAGGTGATGTCGTACTGTTTGGCCATGGTCGAAATGCAATTGACCGTGGCGCTCTTGCTTCGTGCTGACGTCAGCCAGCACGCGCCGCAACCCGAAACACCAGGAACAACGGAGTAGAAGACTGAGCGGCGGACATCCAGGCCACCCGATATAAAGGGTACTTGCTGTTGGACGCAGCCTTCATTTAGCCAGTCGGCCATGTAGTTTGCGGGCTTGTCGGCAACACAGATCACCAGGTCATGGCCCGCGACGATATCGGCCAACTGCTGAGATGAGGCGATGCGGGTCGCATGTGTGCGGATATGAAGGTGGCTGTTGAATTCGAGCAGTCGCTGCTTGGCTGTATCGACCTTGGCACTTCCAATGTCAGATTCTTTATAAAGTATTTGGCGATTCAAGTTGCTGAGTTCAATGCTGTCAAAGTCCAGGATGGTCAGGTCATGAATGCCCAGGGCAACCAGGTCGAACAGCACGTGAGTGCCCAGGCCGCCGCAGCCAAGCACGCATATCCTCGCGCAGCGCAGGGCCTCCTGATAAGTGAACTTGTTTTCGTCAGCAGCCATCATGGAACCGAAGAAATCAATGTTCCGCGAAAACCGTGAACGGTCATGAGTTGACAGGGAAGTGGACTGCAATGCCGTAGGTACTTCAAGCAGTCGGTGCTGGATAAGGTCCTTTGCTACCTGCTGGATGGCTGCTTCAGTGGTGCAAGGGTGGCGGCGGGCGACCGCCCTGGCCAGCTCATCGACAGGCGTGTTGCCGTCCAGTGTGTTGATGAAGTCCCACACCGCACCGTGCGGGTCTGGAATCTTGGCATATTGGCCGTTGAAACGAAGGACTACTTGGCCGTCAAGTTGGTAAGGAATGATAGTTGGCTTAAGGCATAACGTCATGTGCATGGTCATGTGCATGCGCCTCAGAAGAATGAATGCAGGTGGTGCAGAACCGGGGGTTTAGATAACCCCGGTTCTGCAGAAGGCTCAGCCGATTTGCGAATCGCCGGCCGAGGAGGCTTTTTCAAAAGTCATCGTGATGTCCTCAATGACGTTTTTGGGTCAGCAGTTGTCGTTAAGTTTTCTGCTGGGTGAGAGTGCGCGCAGATGAAACTTAGAACAGGTTTGAGTGGCGTGCGAAGTGTTGGTGTTTCTGGATGTGTATTGCTGATTGATGTTTAAACTCGCTAGCGAGATATTTATTTTTTATTTGTGAGGTGTTTATGAGTTTTATGTAGGTAATTTCCTGGGGTGGCGCAAATAAATAAACATGTAGCAGTAATGTAGGGAGCATCAAACTCCCGATTGATCAATCCATCGACTGTCTTGGTGGGCAATGCACACTTTGGCGATTGCTTGCCAACAAAGGCGAGGCCTCACACCGGCAAGCTCTGGTACGGCTGTTCTTCCCCTGGGCTGCGGGCGAATTCGCGCTTGTACTCGCGGCTGAACTGCGAAGTGCTCTGATAACCCACCCGGTGCGCCGCCTGGGCCACGCCCAGGCCTTCGCCGATCAGCATCTGCTGGGCCTTGAGCAGGCGCAGGCGCTTGAGGTACTGCATCGGCGCCAGGTCGGTGCTGCGCTTGAAGTGCTCGTGGAAGGTCGACACGCTCATGTTGGCCCGGCTGGCCAGCTCTTCCACGCTCAGGGCTTCGGCGTAGTGCTCGCGCAAGAAGGCCAGGGCGGCGCCGATGCGAGCGAAGTGTCCCTGCTGTTCGACCAGCGCCCGCAAAACCCCGGCCTGTGGTCCGCGCAAGGCGCAGTAGAGCACCTCGCGCACCCGTGCCGGGCCCAGCACCTTGGCGTCCAGCGGGTCTTGCAGGCACTGCAGCAGGCGTTCGACGCTGCCGCGCATGGCTGCGTCCAACGCCGCCGAGCTCATCGATTGCGGGGTTTGCACCTGCACCGCGGCATCCGGTGCCAGGTTCATGCTTTGCACCAGCTCCCCCAACTGCGCCCGGTCGATATCCACCGATACACCTAGCAGCGGCGCGTCCGGGGTGGCGAAGGTCTCGCACATGAACGGCACCGACAGCGCCTGGATCAGGTAATGCCCGGCGCCGTACTCCAGGGTGCGCGGCCCCAGGCGCGCCAGTTTGCTGCCCTGGGCCAGGATGATCAGGCTCGGCTCGTAGATCTGCGGGCTGCTGGCCACGTAGTGGTCCCAGGTCAGCACCTGCACCTGGGGCAGGGCGGTTGGCACGAAGCCTGGGCGCGTGGCGAGGCCGCGGATCAATGAGCAGAGCGTGGCGTTGGCATCCACGTGGCGGGTGAGGTGCATGATCAACCTGGGCAGAGAATCGGACAGTGGCATCTTCGCAGAATCGCAGTTCAGCGCCAGAGGTGGCCTGGCGATTCCGGAGAATCAGGCATGCATGCCGGAGAATCGGCGATGGGCGAGGGCGGTTTGGACGCCCAAAATGCGCCGCCTGAATCGTTTCACTCTTCGAGGTTCCCCCATGTACAACGCCATCGGCTACGCCGCCCAGACCCCCAGCAGCCCCCTGGCTCCCATGACCTTCCAGCGCCGCAGCCCGCGCGCCGATGATGTCGCCATCGAGATCCTCTACTGCGGCGTGTGCCACTCCGACATTCACCAAGCGCGCAACGAGTGGGGCATTGCCGTATACCCGCTGATGCCGGGCCACGAGATCGTTGGCCGCGTCACAGCAGTAGGTGAAAAAGTCAGCCGCTATCAGGTCGGTGACCTGGTCGGCGTGGGCTGCATGGTCGACTCCTGCCGCCAGTGCGAGGCTTGCCGCCAGGACGTCGAGCAGTACTGCCTGCAAGGCCCGACCATGACCTACGCCACCCCCGATCGTGTGGACGGTAGCAACACCATGGGCGGCTACTCCAACAGCATCGTGGTCAGCGAACACTTCGTGCTGCGCATCCCCCAGGGCATGGACCTGGCCAGCGCAGCGCCGATTCTCTGCGCCGGCATTACCACCTATTCGCCACTCAAGCACCACGGCGTCGGCCCCGGCCACAAGGTCGGCGTGCTGGGCATGGGCGGCCTGGGCCACATGGGCATCAAGTTCGCCAAGGCGCTGGGCGCCGAAGTGACCCTGTTCACCCGCTCTGCGAGCAAGGCCGAAGAAGCGCGCCGCCAGGGCGCTGACCATGTGATTGTGTCCACCGATGCCGAACAGATGCGTGGCGCTGCCGGGCGCTTTGACTTCCTGCTCGACACCATTCCGGTGCAGCATGACCTCAACCCCTACCTGGAAACCCTGGCGTTTGGTGGCGTGCACATTCTGGTCGGGCTGATCGAGCCGGTGGATCCGCCGGTACATGCTGCCAACCTGGTGATGAAGCGCCGGGTGCTGGCCGGTTCGTTGATCGGCGGTATCGCCGAAACCCAGGAGGTGCTGGATTTCTGTGCCGAGCACGGGATCAGTTGTGATATCGAGATGCTCGATATCCGCAATATCAACCAGGCCTATGAGCGGATGATCGTCGGGGATGTGAAGTATCGGTTCGTGATCGACATGGCGACGTTGCAGTCCTGATCTTATCGCGGGGCAAGCCCGCTCCCACGACGGCATTGATGGTCGTGGGAGCGGGCTTGCCCCGCGATTGCGTTGTGGCGTCTTGCCATGGCCGCGCCCTGTGGTTGTGACGCCCGCCCTTGATGCGTACCATGCCCGGCATCCTTCCAATAACAACACGTGCGTCAACGGCCCTGATCCCCGGCCGCCGACGCGCGCCCTGTTGCCTTGCCCGCGGAGAAACACCCCTTCACATGAATGGCCCCGTACCTACTTCAATGCCGCCCACCGCCGGCACCGGCAGTTGGCTGAGCGTCATCGCCCTGGCGCTGGCGGCGTTCATCTTCAACACCACCGAGTTCGTCCCGGTGGCGCTGCTCAGCGACATCGGCCGCAGCTTCGACATGACCACCGCGCAGGTCGGCCTGATGCTGACCATCTACGCCTGGGTAGTGGCGCTGGCCTCGCTGCCGATGATGCTGATGACCCGCAACATCGAGCGCCGCCGCCTGCTGTTGCTGGTGTTCCTGGTGTTCATCGTCAGCCATGTGCTGTCGTGGCAGGCGCAAAGCTTCGCCATGCTGCTGGTCAGCCGCATCGGCATCGCCCTGGCCCATGCGGTGTTCTGGGCCATCACCGCGTCGCTGGCGGTGCGTGTGGCGCCGCCGGGGCAGCAGGCCAAGGCCCTCGGGCTGCTGGCCACCGGCACCACCCTGGCGATGGTCATGGGTATTCCGCTGGGGCGGGTGGTGGGTGAGGCGCTGGGCTGGCGGGTGACTTTCCTGGGCATTGCCGGGGTGGCGCTGGGGACCATGCTCTGCCTGATGAAATCGCTGCCGCTGCTGCCCAGCCAGAACTCGGGCTCGCTGCGCAGCCTGCCGATCCTGTTCAAGCGCCCGGCGCTGGTGATCACCTATGTGCTGGTGACGCTGGTGATCACCGCGCAGTTCACGGCTTACAGCTACATCGAGCCCTTCGCCCTGCACGTGGCGCAGATCGGCGGCGAGCGCACCACGCTGCTGCTGTTGCTGTTCGGTGGCGCGGGCGTGTTCGGTTCGCTGCTGTTCAGTCGCTACAGCGATCGCTTCCCCCATGGCTTCCTGGTCGGTTCGATCGGTGCGCTGGCGACCTGCCTGCTGTTGCTGTTGCCGCTGTCGGGCAACTTCTACCTGTTCGCTGGCTTGAGCATGGTCTGGGGCATCGCGATCTTGAGCTTTAGCCTGTCGCTGCAGTCCAAGACCCTCAAGCTCGCCTCGGACGCCACCGACGTGGCCATGGCGCTGTTCTCGGGCATCTACAACATCGGCATCGGCGGTGGCGCGCTACTGGGCAGTATCGTCAGCAGCCAGGCGGGTGTGGCGAATATCGGCATGGTCGGCGGGGGCGTGGCGGTGGTCGGGCTGCTGCTGGCGGCGGCCAGCACCCGCCGATTCCGTGAGGCGCTGGGCGGGGCTTAGTCCCCCAGGTTCAGCGCGGCCTCTTTAAGCCAGACCCGCGCGCCCTCGCTACCGGCCTTGAATTCGACGGCCTGCCCCGCCGGCAGGCGCATCCAGCTCCAGGTCGGCAGGCTGCCCGCCGTGCCGTGCAACTGGCCGGCCAGTACCAGCAGCTCCAGCCCACGGCCATTGTCCCAGCAGCAGGTTTCACCGGGTTGCAGCACTTCCAACCAGACCCGTTCATGGTCATTTTCGAACAGCCTTCCGCCCTGCGCGGGTAACTGCATGACCAGCGCCTGGCGATCCTGCGCATGGAACTGACGCAGGCGCACGAATATCACGCAGCCCTCGCTGGCGCCCGGGGCATGGGCGCTGCCCGGTGGGTTGCGCACGTAGCTGCCGACCGGGTAACGGCCGTGCTCATCCTCGAACACCCCTTCCAGCACCACGAACTCCTCGCCGGCACCGTGCACATGGGCACTGAAACGGCTGCCCGGCGCATAACGCACCAGCGAGGTGGCCCGCGCCTTCTCGCCGCCGACCCGGTACAGCATGCGCCGCTCGACGCCGGGCAGTGGGCTGGGCAACCACGGCAGTGCGGCGCCATGTACGGTCACGGGGCGGGACAGGTCAGCGTTCAGCTGCAGGTCGTGCATGCGGGCTCCAGTCAGCGCAGGAAGGGGTTGCGCAGGCGCACCCAGACAATCGCCGGCAGGGCCATCAGCAACCATTTGAGGTAGCGGTTCACGTCGTACTGTTCGCAGGCCACGCCGATGACGGTGCACACCACCACCACCGCGAGGAACTCGATCATCTTGTGCATCGGTTGCTTTCCATCATTGGCGCAAAGGAGGGCGCGCACTTTACCAGTTGGCAGGCCAGCATAGCGCCGTTGCATTTCGCCGTAACATTTTCACGCTTTACAGTTGAGCGTGCCCAGCTACCGTCCTGCCAGTTTCATCAGCCAAGGACGCGCCCCCATGCCTACTCACTACGGCGGCTGCCTGTGCGGCCGTATCCGCTTCAGTGCTCGCGGTACGCCGCGGTTTCCCCATACCTGCTCCTGCCATATGTGCCAGCGCCACTCCGGCAGCTTGACCCTGTGCTGGGTGGAGTTCGACAAGGCCGACGTGTCGTGGACCGGGGAGGGCGGGGTGCCGAGCCTGTATCGCTCTTCCGAAGGCTCCAGCCGCGCCTTCTGCCCGACCTGCGGCAGCTCCCTCGGCGCCATCGACGATGCGCCTACGGTAGCTTTGCTGCTGGGGTGTTTTGACGCGAAAGGGGCCGAGGCCTTGCGGCCGACCGCGCATTCGTTCAGCACCTCGCGACCAACTTGGTGGACGCCCGACGTTCGCACTGACACCCTGTGAGCGGCCAGCCCAACCAACACGTCATGGAAGATCGCAATGTTCAAGCGCAACAGTCTGGTCCCCGAACTGATCGTCAGCGACCTCGAGGCCAGCCTCGGTTTCTGGGTTTCACTGCTGGGTTTCGACATCGCCTATCAACGCCCGGAACAGCGTTTCGCCTATCTGGACCTGAACGGGTCGCAGGTCATGCTCGAACAGCTCGACCCCGATGACAACTGGCTTACCGGCCCGTTGGAAAAACCCCTGGGGCGGGGCATGCACCTGCAGATCGACGTGGTGGCGGTCGAGCCACTGATCGAGCGTCTCGAGCAGCAACGCTGGCCGCTGTTCAGGCCCTGCGAGGAGGTGTGGTACCGGGTGGGAGAGGCTGAAGTGGGGCTGCGCCAGTTCCTGGTGCAAGACCCCGACGGCTACCTGCTGCGCTTGGCGCAGTCGCTGGGGGAGAGGCCAGTTTCTGAGCGCAGTCAAACACGTCTGCTAGAAGCCTAGACCTAGTAAAATTGTCAGTGCCTCGTACAAGATTTGTTCAATAGAGTCTGCAGGGAGATACCCAGCCGAGACGCTAAAAATGAACAATAAATACTTAACTCGAGCAGCGATAAGTCTTTCGGCTGCGCTGGCAATATCAGCCTGCGCAGTGACCGCTGGCAACTCAAACCTTGCAACTCCCCCTCCAGCCGAACCACAACGTGTTGCGCCGATTTTTCACTTCAACTGGGTGATATCCTCCGATCCACAATTCCCGCGAATAAATATGGGTGGCGACGGCCCCGCATTTGACGAGAGCCTGTCTCGCCAGTTGATATCGGCGCAATACAACAATATCAATGCCTTCAGAAACGCCAATGGCGGTGCAGCGAACGTTCCTGTTTTCATCAATGGCGATCTGACTGAGTTTTATCATGGCAATCAGGCTCGCGAAATAAAAGGTCTGATGGCTATGCTCGGCCCTGCTGTTTATTATGGCCTGGGCAATCATGACTACGACAACAATGTGGATGACTGTCAGTACAATGGATGTGCACGGGATGCTGTAAGGGATGCCTACGCGCATGGCCAGGCCATAAGTGCGGAAGCCCTGGACATGACGGTCACCTATGACAGCTGGACGAACCACCAACTCTGGAGAGGAAGCCTGGCGTATGCAAAGATGCTCAGCGACTTCATGTTCATTCAGTTGCACAATCATCCGGCTTACCAACGGAACTTCAAGGCCGATGAAGACCCCAATAAATCATTCACTTTCGATATAAAACAATCGCTTGACTGGCTTGAAGCACGGCTGCGCGCCGCGAAAGATGCAGGTAAAATACCGATCATTAATATGCATCGTCCTCCGTTAGATCCCACAGATGGTTACTCCTTAGCGGATATCGAGCGATTCAAGAAATTGGTCGAAGACTATGGCGTCAAGGCCATTTTCTATGGGCATACCCATCTCATCGAAAAAGGCAGCTTCGGCAGTGTGCCCACCTTCAACAGTGGCGCCGCCCATAATAAGAACTTCCTGGTCGCCCAGTACAATATTCGCCATGGCGAAGTGACCGTCAAGCAAGCCACTGATAACGTGGTTCAAACGAGTCCCTATGGCACGTTCAAGGTCAAGGATGCGCAAATGGCAAGCGATCTTTCAACAGAGATATACATCATTCCAGACATGGCCGACCTCACGGTCAAGCAACCCCCTATACCTTATTTACTGTGGACGTCGGTGACGCTACAAGTAGCAGGCCAACCGCCAAGGACCCTCGATTTCCCGGCTGACAAAGAAGATGGCACGGTCAAATGGCGAATTGAAAACTTGAGCCCGAACACCGAGTACACGCTGTCGTACACAGCCCACTCCGAAAAGGGCACGTCCATTTCCGGTAGCAAACCGTTCAAGACGACCCCCAGGCTGGACCCGGTAAAAGATTGGTGTGCGCATCCCTACGCGGGCGACGGTACCGAGTCTGGCTGGAGGGCTAGCTGGGAGCGTGGAGAAAACTGGGGCGCCCTGAGGATGATGTACGAGCTGAACGTATATGGCGAGAACGGTGCAGTCGTGAAGCAGCTTGCCCTCACACCGGACATGGACGGCTTTATCGCTGCCTCCGTCTGGCATGACTACCGCGGCAAGAGTCACCAGATTGGCGTCAGGGCATTCAACATGAGCAGCCCCTCTGATTCGGCACCGCCCAGGAAGTACCCGCTGGATCTGCTGCCTATCATGGTTTGCCACTAGAGGCCTGGGGGCAGGCTATCCTTGCCCCATGACCAACCAACCTCCACTACGCCACCCATGCCCCCCGGGCGCCTGCGACTGCGGCCGCGAGCAACTGCTCGATGGCCCGGCCGAAGGTCGGCGCATCCTGCTGCTTACCCGCGAGGAAGAAAAGCGCCTGGTCGAACGCCTGGAAAACCTCAGGGACCTCGACGACCTCCATCATCTTCAAGGGCGCCTGTACCAGAACCTCGGCATTCGCGTGCACATCGCCCCCGGCTACAACGAGGTGCGCACCATGCGCGGCATCGTCATCGAACTGGAGGCGTTGCCCGGCCTGTGCCGCAAGACCCGCCAGGCGATCCCCGCCGCCATCCGCCGTGGCCTGGAGCGCAATCCGCAGGTGGCGTATCGCCTGCTGGATGCCCACGATTTGCTGGGTGGCGCCTAGCGCATTGCCGCCAGCTTGATCCCGAACCCAACCAGGCAAGCCCCCGCCAATCGCTCCAGCAGGTTGCTCACCCGTGGGCTGGCACGCATGCGCTCGGCCAGGTGGTGGGTGAGCAGCACGGCCACCAGGCCGTAGAGCAGGGTCAGCGCTGCCACGGTCACCGCCATGAAGCCGAAGGTCAACATGCCCTGGTGCTTCACCGGGTCGATGAACAGTGGGAAGAACGCCATGTAGAACATGATCGCCTTGGGGTTTAGCAGGGTGATCATCATGGTCTGGCGCAGGTAGCGCCCGCCGGCCATGCCACTGTCGCGCGGCGCCGCGCCGGGCTTGCTCAGCACCATGCGCAAGCCGAGCCAGGCCAGGTAGGCGGCGCCGGCCCACTGCACCACGTGGAAGGCTGCCGGGTACGCCGCCAGCAAGGTGGCCACGCCCGCCACCGCCAGCCACATCAGCACCTGATCACCGAGGATCACCCCGAAGGTGGCGGCCAGCCCGCCCTTGATGCCGCCTTTGCCGGTGGCGGTGATCAGGGCGAAGTTGCCGGGGCCGGGGATCGCCAGGAGGATAAGGAACGCAATCACGAAAGCGCCGTAGTCGGTAACGCCGAGCATGTGGGAGTTCTCCAGGTGCGGGGTTGGCGGGCAGAAGACGATATATGCCATCATCCGCAGCGCTTGCAAAGCCGCAACATCACAAGGAGGTGAGGATGGCGTTTTCAGCCGATGAACGTGAGCAACTGCTGGCGGTCAAGGGCGTCGGCCCGACCGTGCTGCAGCGCTTGGAACAGCTCGGCTACAGCTCGCTGGCACAGTTGGCCCAGGCCGACGCCCGGCACATCGTCGAAGCCGCCGCCAGCCTGGTCGGCTCCAGTTGCTGGAAGAACAGCCCCCAGGCTCGCAGCGCGATTCAGGCCGCCATTGCCCAGGCCAGGTCATCGACCGGTGCCACCGGCTAATTTTCTCCAACCGTTTTTCGTTTCCTTGAGAGCCACGCTGCGCCCCGCGCATTCGGCCCTCATCATCCAAGGAGACAGGCAATGACTTCCGTTTTCGATCGCGACGACATCGTGTTCCAGGTAGTGATCAACCACGAAGAGCAATATTCCATCTGGCCCGACTACAAGGCCATCCCCAATGGCTGGCGCGCGGCCGGCAAAAGCGGCCTGAAGCAGGACTGCCTGGCCTGGATCGATGAAGTCTGGACCGACATGCGCCCGCTGAGCCTGCGCCAACAGATGGCCGCAGCCGCGCAGTGAGCACGGTGAACCTGCTGTGCCTGCCGTACTCCGGGGCCAGCGCCATGGTCTACAGCCGCTGGCGGCGCAAGCTGCCGGCCTGGCTGCAGGTGCGCCCGGTGGAGCTGCCGGGCCGCGGCGCGCGGCTGGGCGAGGCGTTGCACACCGACATGCAGGCCCTGGCCCGGCAACTGGCCAGCGAGCAGCGCCTGGCGGCCAACGCCCCCTACGCCTTGCTCGGGCACAGCCTGGGGGCGCTGGTGGCCTTCGAACTGGCCCACGAGCTGCAGGCACTGGGCTGCGCGCCACCGTTGGCGCTGTTCGCCTGCGGCACCGCGGCGCCGACCCGACGCGAGGACTATGACGGTGCGAACTGGCGCGAGCCGAAGAGCGACGAAGCGCTGCTGGCCGAACTGCGCAAGCTGGGCGGCACGCCCGAGGAAGTGCTGGCCAACCAAGAGCTGATGAGCCTGACGCTGCCGGTGGTGCGCGCCGACTTCCTGCTGTGCGGCCGCTATGCCTACCGCCAGCGGGCGCCGTTGCACTGCCCGCTGCATGTGCTCGGCGGCGACACCGACCGTGCCAACGCCGAGCAGCTGCAGGCCTGGCGCCGCGAGTCCCAGGGCGAGTTCAGCCTCGAGATGTTCCCCGGCGGGCACTTCTTCATTCACGAACATGAAGACCGTGTGCTGGGCGCGCTGACCGGGGCACTCGAGCCGTTGCGGCTCAGCGCCTGATTGACGTCACCCCTTGCCTGGGCGAGGCTTGTCGCCTGTGTGGCGTCATGGCCACAAGTTTCCAGGCAAGGGGCTGACAATGCTGATCGATTCAACACGCGCCACGCTGCTGGTGGTCGACATCCAGGAAAAACTCATCGGCGCCATGAGCGACCCCGCAGGCACAGAGGCCCGGGCACGCTGGTTGCTGGCAGCGACCGCCGACCTGGAGTTGCCCACGGTGATTTCCGAGCAGTACCCAAAAGGCCTTGGCCACACCCTCGAATCCCTCAAGGCCGCCGCGCCGGGTGCGGTCATCGTCGAGAAAAGCCACTTTTCCTGCGTCGCCGCCGACTGCCTGCCGGCCAGCCTGCTGGACCGCGGGCAGGTGATCGTGTGCGGCATGGAAACCCACGTTTGCGTGCTGCAGACCGTGCTCGGCCTGCTCGCCCTGGGCAAGCAGGTGTTCGTGGTCGAGGACGCCTGCGACAGCCGCACCGCCGCCAGCAAGGCCGCCGGCCTGGCACGCATGCGCGCCGCCGGGGCACAGATCGTCACCCGCGAGATGGTGCTGTTCGAACTGATGGGCAGCGCCAGCCACCCGCTGTTCCGCCATATCAGCAAGACCTACCTGGTGGGTGAACAGCCCTGAACGGGCGCCTGCTGGCCGTCGGCCTGCTGTGCCTGGGGCTGCTGCAGGGCTGCGCCGGGCGCCGCGAGGAGGCCGCCGAGGCCGACCCGGCCAAGGTCCGCGCCCAGCTGCTGCGTCTGTTGCCGGCGCAGGTCAAGGATCGCCAGGGCTGGGCCGAGGACATCCAGGTGGCGTTCCAGGCCCAGGGTATCGCGCCAAGCAAGGCCAACCTGTGCGCCGTGCTGGCGGTGACCGAGCAGGAGTCGACCTTCAACGCCGACCCGCAGGTGCCCAACCTGGGCCGTATCGCCCGTGAGGAGATCGACCGCCGCGCCGCGCGCCTGCATATCCCCAAGCTGCTGGTCGACGGCGCACTGCAAACAACTTCCAGCAACGGCAAGACCTACCAGCAGCGGCTGCTCGCGGTGCGCAGCGAAAAACAGCTCAGCGCCCTGTATGACGAAGTGATCGGCCGCCTGCCCCTCGGCCGGACTTTGCTCGACGGTCTCAACCCGGTGCACACCGGTGGGCCGATGCAGGTCAGCATCGACTTTGCCGAGCAGCATGCCAAAGGCTACCCCTACGCCTATCAAGGCACGATTCGCCAGGAAGTATTCAGCAGGCGCGGTGGCATGTATTTCGGCATCGCCCACCTGCTGGGTTACTCCACCCACTACGAGCGCCCGCTGTACCGCTTCGCCGACTTCAACGCCGGCTGGTACGCCAGCCGCAACGCGGCGTTCCAGGCGGCGTTGGGCCGCGCCAGTGTGACCACGCTGGCACTGGACGGCGACCTGATTGCCCCCGGTGCGATCCTGCCCGGCAAGACCGAGCAGGCGGCGCGCAAGCTGGGGCCGAAGCTCGGGTTGCGCAACCCGCAGATTCGCTCGCAGCTGGAGCAGGAGGGTAGCCTGGACCTTGAAGAAACCGAGCTGTACCAGGGCGTGTTCCGGCTGGCCGAAGGCAAAGTAGGCAAGCCGCTGCCGCGCGCGGTGCTGCCGGGGATCGAGCTGAAAAGCCCGAAGATCACCCGCAAGCTGACCACGGCCTGGTTCGCCGGACGAGTGGACGAACGCTACCAGCGCTGCATGCAGCGCTGATGCCCCCCGATTAAGGGCCTCAATTGGGTGATCTTCCCCGATTGGTAACTACGGCTAGATCCAAGCTATTGAAATAAAAAGAAAATTTTAATGGCATGAGCCTTGCTCACCTCCCCGCAGAGTCCTTGCGCCCCTCGGAGGTGACCCATGACGACCCCTCGCAAAGGCCCCGCCCTGACCACCTTGGTGCTGGCCCTGCTGGGCTGGCAGGAAAGCGGCGAAGCGGCCGTGCAATGCCAGCGCACCCTGACCGCCAACGTGGTGGCCCTCGACCAGCCGCTGATGTACAACCGCCTCGGTGCGCAGAATGCCAACGGCATGCTGTTCGCCCTGCGCCAGGATGTGGTGGACGAGCACCTGGTGCCGCTGAGCAAAGGCGGCGCGGCCGTCCCCGGCAAGGTCACCCTGCGCCCGGACAAGCGCCCGCGGCCGATCGTGCTGCGGGTGGCCGCCGGTGACTGCCTGACGGTCAACCTGACCAACCTGCTGGCCTACCAGGCCAACCCCAACAAGCACGGCATCGAACCCGAGGAGCCCGAAGGCGAGGAGGGCGAAGAGGTCGAGTTGCCGGACGCCGAAGGCGGCGAGCACTTCATCGCCGACGAGCAGGTCACCGACCGCCACGTCGGCTTCCAGGTCAACGGCATGCAGGCGGTCACCAGCATCGCCGACATCGCCGCCAACACCGGGCGCAACGGCAACTTCCTGGTCGCCCCCGGCGGCACCCGCAGCTACACCCTGTACGCCGAGCGCGAAGGCGCCTTCGCCGTGACCAGCCAGGGCGCCACCTTCGGCGGCCAGGGCGGTGCGGGCAACGTCGCCAATGGTTTGTTTGGCCAAGTGGCGGTAGTGCCCAAAGGTGGGCGCACCTACCGCAACACCCTCACCGAAGAAGAAATGCGCCTGGCCACCACCGGCCGCACCGCCACCGGCCAGCCGGTGATCAACTACGAAGCGCGCTACCCGCAGCTGGAACCCTGGATCGCCGAAGGCAAGGCCGGCAAGTCTTTTTTCGCCAAGGTCAACGCCTACGAGATCCTAAACAGCGAGACCGACGCCATCGTCATGGGCCCCAACCCCGACGGCAGCTTCCCCAAGAACACCTACCCGTTGGAAAGCGTCGGCAAGCGCAACCCGGCGCTGCCCAACCGCCTGGAAGCGTTCCGCGACTTCGCCGCGCAGTTCGCCGACGAAGTGGCCGGCACCCAGGCCTTCCCCGGCTACTGGGCGGACCCGGTAATGGGCCATGTGCTGGAGCCGACCCGCGACTCGTTCATGATCAACTACGGCTCCGGAGGCATGGGCGCCGAGGTGGTGGCCAACCGGCTCGGCGTAGGGCCGATGCACGACTGCCTGTCATGCGCCTACGAGGAGTTCTTCCTCAGTGCCCACACGGTCGGCGATATCGGCACCCTGGTGGATATCCCGGCCAACGTCGGCCTGGAGCGCATCCGCCCGGGCGAAGTGCCGCCGGCCAGCGCCATCGGGGTCAAGGCCACCATGGCCCTGTACCCGGCCGAGCCTGCCAACGTGCACCACAGCTACATCGGTGACTTCACCAAGTTCCGCAACACCCACAATGGTCACGAGCAGCACATCTTCCACCTGCACGGCCACCAATGGCTGTTCAACCCCAACGACGACAACTCCGACTACATCGACGCCCAGGGCATCGGTCCGGGCGTGGGCTACACCTACGAAATCGCCAACGGCGGTTCGGGCAACCGCAACCGGGTAGCGGGCGATGCCATCTACCACTGCCACTTCTACCCGCACTTCGCCCAGGGCATGTGGGCCATGTGGCGGGTGCACGATGTGTTCGAGCCCGGCACCAGGCTTGAGGTCAGCGGCGAGGGCGAGAACGGTTACCACAGCACGCCGTTCGCCCTGCGCAGCGGCAAGCCGGCCAATGGCGCGCGGGCCTTGCCCGACGGCGAAATCATCGCCGGCACGCCGATCCCGGCCATCGTGCCGCTGCCGGGCAAGGCCATGGCGCCGATGCCGGGCAAGGTCACCGTGGTGCCCAAGCTCGGAGAGACGCTGGTGGCCCAGCATGACGACGATGATGACGAGGAGGAGGGCGACGACGATCATTCCGATCAACCAGCCACCCCCCGCGCCGTGGGCTCCCTGGCCCTGGTCGATCGCAGCGAAAGCAACCGCAACGCCGACGGCAGCCTGAAGAACCCCGGCTATCCGTTCTGGATCGGCGGCATGGAAAGCAGCGTCGGCCAGCGCCCGCCAACCCCGCCGCTGGACATGCTCGACCCGGCCCTGGCACGCCAGCTCAAGGACAGCGGCAAGGCACTGTGGGCCAACCTCGACGCCAACCAGGTCGATGGCTGGGACGGTGGCCTCGGCCGCCACGCCCTGGACGGCGTGTCCGCCGGTGGCGAGGCGGTCACCACCACCACCCGGCTGGACTTCTCCAAGGTGCTGCACAAGGCCAAGCCGATCTACCTGCCCGAAGAGGGCACCGAGGTGGAGCAGGCGGCCATGCAGTTCCATGCCAAGGCCGAACACCCAAGCTTCGCCCTGGTCCCTGGCGGCGCGCCGGTGGCCAAGGCGTTCCGCACCAACGGCGCCTTGCCCACCGCCGGCGCGCCGTTCTACGAGCCTTGCATGGATGACCGTGGCAAGCGCCTGACCCAGTCCTCCGGGGTGGGCGAGTTCAACAGTGGCGAGACCCTGACCGGCATGAGTTTCCGCGGCTCGTCCGCCTTCACCGCCGACCGGCCGCGCATCTACAAGGCCGCCAACATCCAGTTCGACGCGGTGTACAACAAGGTCGGCTACCACTTCCCGCAGGCGCGCATCCTCGCCCTGTGGGAGGACGCCTGGCCGGTGATCACCAAGCAGCGCCCGCCGGAGCCGCTGGTGATGCGCATGAACACCTTCGACTGCACCCAGTACGTGCACACCAACCTGATCCCGTCGTTCTATGAGATGGACGACTATCAGGTGCGCACCCCCACCGACGTGATCGGCCAGCACATCCACCTGCCCAAGTGGGACCTGACCGCCGCCGACGGCTCGGCCAACGGCTGGAACTACGAGGACGGCATCCTCTCGCCCGGCAGCGTGGTCGAGCGCGTGCACGCCATCCGCAGCTTCAACAACTGCACCGAGGGCGATGCCCGCGAAGGCACCGCCGCCTGCCCGAAAGCCAAGCAGCACCCGTACTTCGGCCGCTTCGGCCGGGCCGACTGGCTCGGTGCGCGCACCGCCATGCAACGCTGGTTCGCCGACCCGCTGGTCAACGTGCATAACGTCGACCGTGGCCTGGGCACCATCTTCACCCACGACCACCTCGGCCCATCGACCCACCAGCAGCTTGGGCTGTACGCCACCGTGCTGGCCGAACCTGCCGGGTCCACCTGGTACCACGCCGAAACCGGTGAGCAGTTGTACAACCCGGCGACCCGCCAGGACGGCGGGCCGACCTCGTGGCAGGCGGTGATCCAGACCGGCGACCACGACGGCGACGGCAAGAACGACAGCTACCGCGAGTTCTTCCTCGAATACAGCGACTTCCAGCACGCCTATGAAGCCGGTGTGTACGTGGGCGCCGGCCCCAACGGCATCCCCGACGGCCAGAGCTACCCGGCCACCGCCGACAGCTTCCGCTACGCCATCAACCCGCCGGTGCGCCAGGCCGCTTCCAACCTGCTGGAATCGGTGGTCGAGTCCCGTGGCGGGCTGAACCCCGGTTGCCCAAGCCGGCCATGCCCGCAGGCGATCTCGGTGGATGACCCCGGCATGTTCGTCGTCAACTACCGCAACGAGCCCCTGGCCCTGCGCGTGTACGACCCGAACAAGGTCGGCCCGGACGGCAAGCGCGGCATGCAGGCCGACGGCCTCGGCGGCGACCTGGCCTACGCCCTGCAGTCGCGTACCGACCGCGCCATCCCGGCGATGAACCTGGCGCCCTCGGCGATCACCCAGGCGGTCGGCCCCACCGGCGGCACCACGCAGTTCCCGCCGCACATCAACAAGGCCGGCAGCGAGCCGGGCGACCCGTTCACGCCGATGCTGCGTACCTACAGCGGCGACAACGTGCGCCTGCGCCTGCATGCCGGCGGCCATGAAGAGGAGCACAACGTCACCCTGCACGGCGTGAAGTGGCTGCAGAACGGCTCGGGCTTCGGCAACAGTTCCAACTCCGGGTGGAAGTCGTCGCAGATGATCGGCATCTCCGAGCAGATGGGCTTCATGGCGCCGGTGTCGATGATCTCCAGCTCCGCCGCCACCAACGGCGACTACCTGTACTCCATGGACGCCGCCCTGGAAGGCTACTGGAACGGGATCTGGGGCGTGATGCGCAACTACACCGCCCAGCGCGCCGACCTGTTCGCGCTGCCCAACAACCCGCAACCGGTAGCCATGCGCAACACCGTCAACTTCGACGGCATCTGCCCGAAAACCACGGCCAACGCCAATGGCGTGGGGACCCGGCCGACGGTCAAGCGCAGCTACGAGATTGTCGCGGCCCTGGCCAACGACATCCTCGAGAACCGTCACGGCGTGAGCATCAACGACCCGGCCGGCATCGGCCAGCACGTCGGCGGCGCGCTCAAGGCCAACGGCGGCACCCTGGTGTTCAACAGCCGGCGTACCAGCATCCCGCTGGTCAGCGGGGTCGACCCTGAGGATGGCGAACCCTTCACCATCGGCGGCCACAGCGCGCCGCTGCACGATCCGACCGCGGTGCTGTACGTGCGCAAGGCCGACCTCGACCCAGGCACCGGCAAGCTCAAGGCCGGGGTGCCGGTGGAGCCGCTGGTGCTGCGGGCCAATGCCGGCGAGTGCATCAGCATCACCCTGGAGAACCGCCTGCCGCTGGTGATGCCCGACCTGCCGAGCACTGCCGTGATGCAGAACGTGGTCAAGCGCGACCGCTTCGACGGTGAAGGCTCCACCGCCTTCAACAACAACCTGATGCGCCCCTCCAGCCACGTGGGCCTGCACGCGCAATTGCTGGCCTACGACATCACCAAGTCCGACGGTGCCAACGTCGGCGCCAACCCGGTGCAGACCGTACCGCCCCGGGCCGGCAACAGTGGTGCCTACCCGAGCCGGGTGTACCAGTACTACGCCGGGCACCTGGAGCGCGAAGGTAAACCCACCCTGCAACTGGGGCGCACGGTGGACAACATCAACACCACCGCCATCGAGTTTGGCGGCCTCAACCTGGCCCCGGCGGACTTCATCAAGCAGCCGCAGAAGGGCCTGGTCGGTGCCATGAGCATCCTGCCGCAAACCGCCACCTGGACCGAGGACGCGGCCAGCCGCGCCCAGGCCACGGTCAAGGTCAGCGGCCAGCCGGACTACCGCGACTTCGTCACGGTGTGGCAGCGCTCGCTGAACATGCGTTGGGCCGATGGCCGCCCGGTGGAGGGCATCGCCACCGAGGGTAATGGCGTCCCGGGGGATCCGAAGGACAACGGCAACATGGCCATGAACTACAAGACCGAGCCGCTGTGGTTGCGCTTCGGCCTGGCGCCGGACGCGCCGTTCGGCCATGCCGACGGCCTGGGCTTCGCCGACGTGCCCAATGCGCACATGGCCTACAGCAATGCCCTGGTTGGCGGCGACCCGCAGACCCCGGTGCTGTACGCCAAGCCCGGGCAGCCGATGCGCAAGCACGTGCTGATGCCCAGCGGTGGCAGCCGCGGTATTACCTACCAGCTCGATGGGCACCTGTGGCCGCTGCACAACTACCAGGCCGAGAAGAGCGATATCGACGGTTACCCCATGGGCTTGCCGGGTATTGGTTCGGTGCGCTTCGGCTACAACCCCATGGCGATGTTCATCGGCGCGCAGGAAAGTGTGCTGCCGGCGGCGCACTTCAGCTTCATGCTGTCCAGCGCCGGGGGCGGGAATGCGGTGCCGGGGGATTACCTGTTCCGTGACTATGCGGCGTACGGGAACATGTCGGGGTTGTGGGGGATCTTGCGGGTGACCAATGAGCCGCCGCCAGCGACGGCGCCGGCGCAGTAGGGGGAGGGGTGTTGGAGGGCTGCCGCGGGGGATCGCGGCGGCCCTTTTGTTTTGGGGTGGGCCTCCAGGTGTAGGGCGGGAGATTGGGTGAGGGCCACCAAGTGCCTGCCGGTGTTTTTGCAGCGCCTATGAGATCGAGCGCCGCGCGGGCGGCGCTCGATCTTGAGAACGCTGCAGAGCTGTCGCCCTTCACCTGGTGGCCCACATGCGATCCCAAGACAGGCGCCTCCAAGGCAAACCGCTGACCCTGTTTAATCAGATTTAGCGGCTTCCCTGTAGTCCATTTCCCAAACATACTCCCCGCGCCTTTTTTCCATTGCGGCGGCAATTTCCGCCCTCTAGTCTCGCCAGGTCGCTGCACATCAGCGACTCGGCTTTGACAGGCCGCAATTGAAAGAATGCGCACTAGCTTCGCGCTCGATGGCGGCTGTGCGTGTGGGCACGCTCGCGTGCGCCGGTGTTTCCTTTCTTTCATCCGGTCTGTCAACCCACGCACAGCTGCCACCTTTCTGTTTGACAGCAGGTCTGTGGCAGTCCAACCCGAAAGAAAGGATCTAAAAATGTTAAAGATCGTCCCCGACCCACCCCATTTCCATCCCTTCCTCGAAGACACCCTGGTCCAGACCCACGAACACGTGCTCTGCGCCCAGGCCATCGTCCAACACGCCATCCCGCTGATCTTCAAATCCCCAGGCTCGATGCTGGTACTGGCAGTACTGCACGAAATCGAAACCGTGCGTACCCAGCTGGAATCCGCACTGGCCCAGATCCAGCTGACGGTGCACCCGCAAACCCTGCACTGACGGTTGTGTCGCGTTTCAAGGAGATCCCCATGCCTACAGACACCTCCCATACCACCGTCGGCAAAACCACCTTCACCCAGGGCGAAGGCAGCAACCGCCAACCCCTGTTCCGCATCGAGCCCGGCATCCCTTGTCAACACGCCCGCGATCAAGCCAGCGAACTGCTGGACTGCGTCCGCCACCTGACCCTGGTCGGGGTGATGGATCAAGACCCGCGTATGGTCTGGGCGGCGCATTACCTGAGCGCCCTGGCCAAGGCGCTGCTCGATGACGCCGAACTGGGCCTTGCCCACTGACCACTCCGGGGCCGGCACCCGGCCCCGGCTTCGGGGAATCAGCTTGGGGCAACCTCCCCAATCCTCTCGGGTTGTCATCCCAACTAGCTGATAAACAACAAAATTATTCCTGGCATAGCGCTTGCTACAGCCTCCGCAGACCCTTGTCTTACCTGGAGGTGCAGCATGGTTACCCCGCTTTCCGTCATAGCCCCGTGCGTGCACGCCTGCCTCTTGGTCGACAAGGGTACCTGCCCATGAACCGCAAACTGCGCCCCGCCTACATGGGGCTTGTGCTGGGCTGGGCACTGATCGGTCTGGGCGTCGCCTACGAAAAACTCTGGTGCGACCCGCGCGAGCTGCTGCAGCAGCCCACCGACCCGCAAGCCCTGCACCGCCTCAGCCGCGACGGGGTGACAGTGGAGTTCGAGGCGCGGCCATTGGCCGGCGCCCAGTTGCGCGAAGGCGACTTCGCCAGCATCCGCTTCAAGGTCAGCGACCAGGCCAGTGGCCAACCGCTGTCGGGGATGGCCCCGGGGGCCTGGCTGGACCCGGCGCAGTCGGCGCCGGTGGGCGACCGCGACAGCAGCTGCAAGGCGCGGGTGGCCTTGTTTCTCAAGAGCAGCATCGGCGCCCGGCCATTGCTGGACCTCAACAGCTACTTCCTGCTGGTGCTGAACAAGGACGCCAGCCTCACGGTGATCGACCCGACGGTGTCGGTGGGCGGGGTGACCAGCACCCTGGCGCGCATCGACCTGCCGGGCCGGCCCATGGACTGGGTCGCCACCCGCGATGACCGCCAGGTGTTCGTGTCCATGCCCGAACGCAACCAGGTGGCCTTGATCGACACCGAAACCTTCCGCCGCGTGGCCACCCTCGATGCCGGCGAACAGCCCCTGCGCGTGGCCCTGCAGCCCGACCAGCGCCTGCTGTGGGTGGGCAACAACAGCAGCGATCCGGACAAGGGCGGCGTGACGGTGATCGACGTGCCCAGCCGCACCATGCTCAAGACCTTCGTCACCGGCTCCGGCCACCACGAGATCGCCTTCAGCGCCGACTCGCGCTACGCCTTCGTCAGCAACCGCGACGGCGGCACCCTGAGCGTGATCGATACCGCCGCCATGCGCCTGGTGCAAACCCTCAAGGTGGGCCCGCACCCGCTGTCGGTGGCCTACTCGGCGCTGTCCCAGGCGGTGTACGTGGTCGATGGCCAGGAGGGCACGGTGCGGGTGATCGACGCACGCAGCCACCATGTGCGCCACACGGTCCAGGCCGAACCGGGGCTGGGGCCGATGCGCTTCAGCAGCGACGGGCGTTTCGGCGTGGTGCTCAATACCCTGGAGAACCAGGCGCTGGTGATCGACGCCAGCAACGACCAGTTGATCCACCGCATCCCGGTGGCCGCTGAGCCCTACCAGCTGACCTTCACCAAGGGCTATGCCTACGTGCGCGGCCTGGCCTCGCCGAAAGTCAGCATGATCAACCTGGCCAGCCTCGGCCAGGGCCGCACGCCGATCGTCCAGGGCTTCGAGGCCGGCCCCGCCGCGCCGCGCCAGGCCGGCGACCTGCCGCTGGCCCAGGGGGTGAGCGTGTCGCGCGACGACAATTCGGTGTTCGTGGTCAACCCGGTGGACAACACCACCTACTTCTACGCCGAAGGCATGAACGCGCCGATGTCGGGCTACAACAACCGCGGCCACCAGGCCCGCGCGGCCATCGTCATCGACCGCAGCCTGCGCGAGGTGGCGCCGGGGGTATACGGCTCCACGGTCAAGTTGCCGGCGGCCGGCACTTTCGATGTGGCCTTCCTGCTCAACCAGCCGCAGATCATCCACTGCTTCAGCACCGAGGTGGCGGCCTTGCCGGACGCCGGCTTGCGCAAGGTGGTGCACGCCGAGTTCCTCGGCACCGAACAGCCGTTGCTGCAGAACAGCCCGTTCGTGGCCCAGGTGCGCATCCTCGGCGAGGACGGCAAGCCACGCCCGGGCCTGCGCGACCTGAGCCTGCGCTACTTCCTCGCGCCGTCGTCGCTGCCGCGCAGCCTGCCGCTGACCGAAGTGGGCGAGGGCGTCTACCAGGCCTCCCTGGAGCTGGCCGAAGCCGGCGCCTGGTACCTGCATGTGCAGTCGCCCAGCCTGGGGCGCAAGTTTGCCGAAGACAACTACACCAGCCTGCGCGTGCTGCCGGCCGCCACGGCGCCTACCGCTTCCCAAGGGGAACCCAGGAGTCTGCGATGAACCCTGTCGATGCCGGAAAACTCTTTGCCCTGAGCCTGCTGCTGGCCAGCGACCTGGCCCTGGCCCACGCCGGCCATGATCACGGCGGCGCACCCCAGGCACCGCCCGCCGCCCACCAGGAAAAAGCCAGCGTGCGCTTTGCCGATGTCGCGCTGCTGGACCAGAACGGCATGCCGGTGCGCCTGGAAAAGGACCTGGTGGGCGACCACCTGGTGGTGATGGGCTTCATCTACACCAGCTGCACCACGGTATGCCCGGTGGTCTCGTCGATCATGGGCAAGGTCCAGCAGCAGCTGGGTGGGCGAGTGGGCGAGGAGATCCGCCTGGTGTCGATCAGCGTCGACCCCCAGCGCGACGACGCCAAACGCCTGGCCGACTACGCCAAGGCGTTCCAGCGCGGCCCGGGCTGGAGCTGGCTGACCGGGTCACCCTACGCCATCACCGAGACGCTCAAGGGGCTGGGCAGTTTCAGCGCCAACCTCAGTGAACACCCGCCACTGATCCTGGTGGGTGACGGGCGCAGCGGGCACTGGACGCGCTTCTACGGCTTCACCGACCCCAACGTGCTGATCACCGAGGTCAACCGCCTGAGCGCACGGCGGGTACATGCCAAGAGCACGGCAATCGCCGGCCAGGAGGTGCAGCCATGAGCAGCCTGAGCACACGCCGCGCCAGCATGCGCGGCTTCGACTGGGTGGTGCTGGGGGCCTGCCTGTGGATCCTCGCCTCGGTGGCGTTCGCCCACGAGGGCCATGCGCCGGCGCCGCAGCCGGCACCGCAGGCCATGGCGAGCGGTGGCGGCACCCGTGATGCGCAGACCTGGTTCACCGACACTGTGCTCAAAGACCAGAACGGCCGCGAGCTGCGCTTCTACAGCGATGTATTGAAGGACAAGGTGGTGATGCTCAACGTGATCTTCACCCACTGCAACGACGCCTGCCCGCTGATCACCCGCAAGCTGCGCGAAGTGCGCGAGGCCATGGGGCCTGAGCTGGCGGGGCAGGTGACCTTCGTTTCGGTCAGCAGCGACCCGCTCAACGACACCCCGCAAGTGCTCAAGGCCTTTGCCGAGAAGCAGGGGGTGGACGGGCCGAACTGGCTGTTCCTCACTGGCGACAAGGCCAGCGTCGACCTGGTGCTGGGGCGCCTGGGGCAGTTTCTGCCCAGCCCCGAGCAGCACTCCACGCAGTTGATCGCCGGTGACGTGGCCGGCAAGCGCTGGAGCAAGATCCGCCCCGACGCGCCGCCCGCCGCCATCGCCCAGCGCATGCAGCTGCTGGCCCAACCGCTGGCGGGGCGGTGAACGTCATGGGCCGCCAGACGCCCCCCATCGCGGGGCAAGCCCGCTCCCACGATAGGTGGGGCGTGGGAGCGGGCTTGCCCCGCGATGGGGGACGTCTGGCGAGCGCCTGCCTTTGGCTCGCCTTGGCCCTGTGCACCCCAGCCCTGGCCCTGGACCTCAGCGAACACGAACAAGCCGGCAAACGCCTGTACCGCGAAGGCATTTCCAGCAGCGACGCCCAGTTGCAGGCCCGAGTCGGCGCCAGCGACATCAGCGTGCCGGCCAGCGTGCTGCCCTGCGCCAGCTGTCACGGCAACGATGGCCGCGGCCGCGCCGAGGGCGGCGTGCGCCCGCCCAGCCTGGACTGGCAGCGCCTGGCCCTGGCGCAGGGCGAGCGCGAAACCAACAGTCGGCGTTACCCGGCCTACAGCGACGCCAGCCTGGCGCGGGTGATCCGCACCGGCATCGACCCGGCCGGCAATCGCCTGGACCCGGCCATGCCGCGCTTCGAGCTGAGCCTGGCCGACCAGCGCAACCTCACCGCCTACCTCAAACGCCTGGGCGATGAACGCGACCCGGGCGTGGAGGAGGGCGTCCTGCGCCTGGGCACCCTGCTGCCGCAGAGCGGGCCCCTGGCCGAGGCCGGGCGGGTGGTGCGGGCGGTGCTGGAGGATGGCATCGCGCAGCTCAACGAGCAGGGCGGCCTGCATGGCCGGCGCCTGCAATTGATCACGGCCGATCCCGGCTTTGACGCAGCCGGCACTTCCAGGGCGCTGGACACACTGCTGGTACAAGAGCGGGTGTTCGCCCTGATCGCACCGCTGGCGCCCTGGCTCGACAGCCGCGCGCTGGCGCAGGGCGGCGTGCCGCTGATCGGCGCAACGCCACGAGATGGCGGCAGCGCGCAGGTATTCGACCCGTTGCCCGGCCTGCCCGAGCAGTTGCTCAGCGTGGCGCTGCATGCCCACGCTGCCCTGGGCCTGGCGCCCGATGCGCTGCAGGTGGTGTATGCCGGCGACGATCAGGCCGCTGCCGCTGCAGCCCTGCAGCAACGCCTGAGCCAGCTGGGCTTGCAGCTACCTCCGGTACAGGCCTTCGCCGGCCAGGCGGTGGCGGGCGAGGGCATCCTCTACCTCGGTCGCGCGCAGGGCTTTACCGAGTTGGCCGCCGCGCTGCAGGCCCAAGGCCGCCAGCCCTATCTGCTGGCCGCCTCGGCCCAGGTGGCCGGCAGCCTGCCGGGCCTGCCGGCGCAATGGTCGCAACGGCTGTTGCTGGCCTATCCCTTCGTCCCCGGCGACTGGACCGCCGAGGGCCGCGCGACCTTGGCGGGCGTGCAGCAACGACAGGGCCTGGATGCGCGCCAGGCCGCGCTGCAGGTCAACACGCTGTGCGCATGGCGGCTGCTGGTTGAAGCGCTCAGGCAGGTCGGCCGCGATGCCAGCCGCGAGCAACTGGTCAACGCCCTGGAGCAACTGCATGACGTGAACACCGGGCTGACCCCGGCATTGGGCTTCGGCCCGGGGCGGCGCCAGGCCCTGGCCGGCGCCCATGTGGTGGCGGTTCGCTTGCCGGGCCCAGGCTTCGAAGAAGTGGCGGCGTACCGCGCCGTACCAGACACCCCTTGAACGGAGGTTGCCATGCGCGTTGTGATGATGTGGCTGCTCGTGCTGCTGGCCTCGACCAGCCAGGCCGATGCGCCGGCGGCGCGGGTCAATGGCGTGGAGATCGGTGTGCTGCGCCTGGAGCGTTACTTCAGCGAATACCTGATTGCCCAGGGCCGGGCGGTGGCCAGCATCCGCAACCCCAACCTGTACCAGCGCCTGCGCGAGCAGGCGCTGGACGAGCTGATCGACAAGGAACTGCTGTGGCAGGAAGCGGGGCGCCTGGGCATCGTCATCGACGACCAGCAGGTCGACGCGCACATTGCCGGGCTCGAGGCGGCCTTCGGCAGCCCGGCGCTGTTCGAGCGGCGCCTGCAGGAGGCCGGCTTCGATCGCCCTGGCTTCGCTGACTACACTCGACATGAACTGGCCGCGCAGCTGGCGTTCGCCCAGTTGACCGCAGTCGAGGAACCCACCGCAGCCGAAGTCGCGGCCTTCCATCAGGCCAATCGGCACATGCTGCAAGGAATGCAGAACCAAAGTGATAATACGTCTGTCTTACCCGAACAGGGCCAACGCCTGGCCAGGGACGCGCTCGTCGCGCAATTGCAGGCCCAGGCGCGGCAATCGGTGCGCCAACGTTTGCGCGAATCCGCTACAGTGGAGCGCCCCGACTGAGGCCGTGACGGGCAATTCCCCACTAGTGGGGGAACCCCGCAAGGCAATGTGCCATCAGTGTCCCCGGTTGTGGGGAAGCGGCTGCACGCACGCCCGGACGATGTGAAAGATATTCAACAAAATCAATGCTTTACTAGATTCGCGCAATAGCCCTTCATGCCTGGCACGAAGCCTGCTCAAGCCTCTACAAGGCCGCACTTCGCAGACCGGGAAACCGGGCAGTTCATGGGAGTGGACCTTGGTGAACAGAGTATTGGTAGTCGATGACGAACAGACCCTTGCGCAGAACCTGCAGGCGTATTTGCAGGCGCAAGGCCTGGAGGTCCACCTCGCCCATGACGGTACCAGTGGTATCGAACAGGCCGAGAAGCTGGCGCCGGATGTGATTGTGCTGGATTACCGCTTGCCCGACATGGAGGGGTTTCAGGTTCTGCAGACCGTGCGCAGCCACAGGCAATGCCACTTCGTGTTGATTACCGCCCACCCCACCGTCGAGGTGCGTGAGCGGGCCGCCGAACTGGGTGTGAGCCATGTGCTGTTCAAGCCGTTCCCACTGATGGAACTGGCCCGCGCGATCTTCGACCTGATGGGCATCGAGCGCCAGCGCAGGGCCACGGATTCTCCCGCCGAGGGGTTCGTCGAACGACGCCAGAACAGGAACGATGCGTTCCCCCTGCAGTTGTACGATGGCAGCTGGGTGCTGGCCGACCGCCGACGTAATGGCGTCAGGCCCCCTGAACCTGACGACGAGCAACTGCTGACCGGGGAATAGCGGCGCCCAAGGCCCACCCGCCTGCAGCGCCGCCCCTGAGCGGAGTTGCAGGCCATGTCCCAGGCATTCGATTCAGATTCGCTGGCGCAATCGCGGGGCAAGCCCGCTCCCACGGGCGCTTACCCCCGCGAGCTGCTGGCCCAGGCCCGCACCCAGTCCGGCGAAGAGCGCCTGCTGGCCTGCCTGGAGCGCCTGGCCGGCGATACCCCCGCCACCTTCACCCAACGCCTGGCCACCACCCTGCATTACCCGCTGCTGGGCACCCAGGCGCTGTTCGCCTGCACCCCGGCCTTCCAGCGGGTCAGCCTGGCCCAGTGCCTGAAACGCGAATTCGCCCTGGTCGAACACCAGGGTGAGTCGATCGGTGTATTCGCCGACCCCTTCGACAGTGCCCGCCTGGCCTGGATCGATGACTGCCTGCAGGGTGCGCCGCTGTATCTGGTGCATGCCGCCGACCTGGCCGCCTTCCTCGCCCGCCACGAAGAGAGCTTCCACGCCGTCGACTCGCTCGACCACGAGGTCGAGGTCGGCAGCGAGGCCGACACCCTGCAGCGGCTGTCGCTGACCAGCATCAGCGAGGACCAGAGCCGGGTGGTCAAGCTGGTCAACTCGACCCTCTACGATGCCCTCAAGCAGCATGCCAGCGACATTCACCTGGGTATGACCGGCCAGGGCCTGACCATCAAGTACCGCATCGACGGCGTGCTCAACGGCGCCGGCAAGGCCAGTGGCAATGCCTTCGCCGAGCAGGTGATCTCGCGCATCAAGGTGATGGCCGAGCTGGACATCGGCGAGAAGCGCGTGCCCCAGGACGGCCGCTTCAAGGTGGCCATCGGCGAGCGGCAGATCGACTTCCGGGTGTCGATCATGCCGAGCATCTTCGGTGAGGACGCGGTGCTGCGGGTGCTCGACAAACAGGACCTGTCCGACAAGGTCAGCGGCGTGCAGTTGCGGGCCCTGGGCTTCGAGGAACACACCCTGCGCGCCCTGCGCCGGCTGGCCGCCGAGCCCTACGGGATGATCCTGGTCACCGGCCCCACCGGCAGCGGCAAGACCACCACGCTGTACGCCATGCTCAGCGAGATCAACCATGGCGTGGACAAGATCATCACCATCGAAGACCCGGTCGAGTACCAGCTGCCGGGGGTGCTGCAGATCCCGGTCAACGAGAAGAAAGGCCTGACCTTCGCCCGCGGCCTGCGCTCGATCCTGCGCCACGACCCGGACAAGATCCTGGTGGGCGAGATCCGCGACCCGGACACCGCGCAGATCGCCGTGCAGTCGGCACTCACCGGCCACCTGGTGTTCACCACCATCCACGCCAACAACGTGTTCGACGTGATCGGCCGCTTCAGCCAGATGCAGGTCGACCCCTACAGCTTCGTCTCGGCGCTCAACGCCGTGCTGGCCCAGCGCCTGGTGCGCCTGGCCTGCACCCACTGCGCGGTGCCCTGCGAGGCCGACGACGAATTGCTCGCTGCCTCCGGGCTGAGCCGTGAAGGCGTGGCCGGCTGGCAGTTCGTGCGCGCCCAGGGCTGCGGCCAGTGCCGCGGCAGTGGCTACCGCGGGCGCAGCGCCATCGCTGAACTGCTGCACCTGGACGACGACCTGCGCCAACTGATCGTCGAACGCCGCCCGCTCTCGCAGATCAAGCAGCTGGCCTGCCAGCGCGGTCTGCGCCTGTTGCGCGCCTCGGCCCTGGACCTGGTCCGCACCGGCCGCACCACCCTCGAGGAGATCAACCGTGTCACATTCATCAGCTGATCGGTATTGCGCCGTGCTCGGCGCTGAAGGTGTCGGCCTGGGTTGCTGGCACGGTAAGCAACAGCCCTGGCTGGGCAGCCGTGGTTTTAGCTGCGACGCCGCGCAGCCGGCCTGGGCCGCCGCGCTGCATGCGCTCGGCGAGCTGCTGGCCGAACACCAGGTGCGCAGTGCGCCGCTGCGGGTGTTGCTGTCGGCCCGTTTCAGCCGCTTCTGCCTGGTGCCCTGGAGCGCCGCCATCGGCAGCCCGCGCGAACTGGACGCCTATGCCCGGGCGTGCTTCGAGAACCTCTACGGCCAGGTGCTGGATGACTGGCGCATCGTGCTGTCGCCGGAGCCTGCCGGTGCCGCGCGGATTGCCACGGCGCTGCCCGAGGCGCTGCTGCAAGGCCTGCAGGACCTTGGCCGGGACTACCGCCTGAGCCTGCGCTCGGTGCAGCCGTACCTGATGGCCGCCTACAACCGCTGCTCGGCGCAACTGGCCCAGGGCGACTTCCTGTTCGTCCTTGCCGAGCCGCGCCGCAGCGTGCTGCTGCTGGCCGCCGACGGCGCCTGGCAGCAGGTGCTGGCGCAGGGCTGCGCCGACACCGACCAGGCCTTGCAGGCGCTGATCGAGCGCACCTGCGAGCTGTATGGCGCGCACCCCACCCAGGTGTACCTGCATGCGCCGGGGCGTCAGGTGGCCTCGACCCTCGCCGCGGTGCAGCTGTGCACGGTAGTCGGCGAGGCCGACCCGCTGTGCGCCATGTGGCGGGCGGTGGCCTGACATGCGCCGCCTCGAACTGGAATTCCAACCCCGCCACAGTGGCCCGCTGGCCTGGTCGCTGCTGGCCCTGGCCGGCGCCGTGCTGGCGGTATTGGTACTGGCCCAGCAGCAGTTGGTGGGCGAACAGGCCGACCTGGAGGCCCGCGTGCACCAGCTGGAGCTCAAGCTCGGCCGCCGCCCGGCCACTGCCGCACCGCAGAGCAGCGCGATGATCCGCGAGCAGGCCGAGCGCCTGGCGCAGATGCGCAGCGTTTCGCAGCAACTGCAACGGCCCTGGCAGCAGCTGTTCGCCATGCTCGAGGCCATGCCCCAGGAAGACGTGGCGCTGCTCACTCTCACCCCCGACGCGCGCAAGGGCCAGGTGCGCATCAGCGCCGAGGCCCGCAACCTCGAAGCCATGCTGCAGTACCACCAGCGCCTGGAGCGCAGCGCCGAGCTCAGCGACGTGTCGTTGCTTAACCACGAAGTGGTGGCGGGGCAGGCCGAGCACCCGGTGCGTTTCAACCTCACTGCCACCTGGGAGACCGGCCATGCGCGTCCCTAGCCTGATCCTTCACGAAGCGGCGCTGCGCCTGGGCCGGGTCGGCATCGCGGCGGTACTGGTGGCCGTGCTGGCGTTGGCGGTGGCCCTGGCGGGTGTGCTGCCACAGTGGCAGGTGGTGCGTGAACTGCGCGCCAGCGAGGCCGATGCCAGCGTCCAGGTCAAACGCCTGGAGCGTGGCGAGCTGAAAGTGCAGGCCAAGCCCGAACAACAGGTGCTCGACGACCTGCGTCAGCAACTGCCTGGCCAGCCCCAGGCCAGTGAGCTGATCGAGCGCCTGTACCACCTGGCCAGCGCCGAACGCATCAGCCTGGCACGCGGTGAATACGCCCTGGGTGTGGACCCGAAAACCCAGCTGGCGCGCTACCAGATCGTCCTGCCGGTGCGCGGCAGCTACCCGCAGATCCGTGGCTTCCTCAAGGCGCTGCTGGCCCAGCTGCCGACCGTGGTGCTGGAAGACCTGGAGCTGCAACGCAAGCGTATCGGCGACCGTGAGCTCAACGGCCGGGTCCGCATGACCCTTTACCTGTCGAGGTCGTGATGAACATTCAGCGTGCGGTGATGTGGGCTGGGTTTCTGGGCTTGAGCGCGGCACTGGCGTGGGCGCCGGGGCATTGGTTCGGCCAGGAAGAAGGTGTGCAGACCATCGCGGGGCAAGCCCGCTCCCACGAAGCCCCCACAGTTGTAGACGTGGGAGCGGGCTTGCCCCGCGATGAGGCCATCAAGCCCTCGCGCGACCTGTTCCCCAGCCAGCAATGGACCGCCCCGCAAACCCTGGCCACCGTCACCGAACAACCCGTGGTCGCCGCCCCCGTGGTGGTGGCCCCCACCGCCCCGGAGCTGCCGTTCCAGTTCGTCGGCCGGCTGGGCGACCGCGACGACCTGCAGGTGTTCCTGCAGAACGGCGAGAAGCTCTACGTCGTGCGCCAGGGCGACGTGATCGAAGACACCTACCGCCTCGACCGGGTCTCGGCCACCGAGCTGAGCCTGGTCTACCTGCCACTGCACCAGTCACAGACCCTGTCTGTCGGGAGCGCACCATGAAGCCTTCGAAGTTGTGCAAGCCTGCTCCGTTCATGTTGCTGGCCCTGTGCGTGGCCATCGCTGGATGTGGCTCAAGCGGTGTACGCAAGGACAGCGCGGAGCTGATGAAAGAGGGCCAGTACGAGGCCGGCATCGCCCGCCTGGAAGAAGCCCTGCGCGATGACCCGCGCGACACCGAGCTGAACATCGCCCTGGCCCATGGCCGCCAGGCGGCGGTCGAGGCGCTGCTGACCCAGGCCGACAGCGACCGCATCCGCCACGATTTCGCCGGTGCCCGCATGGGCTATGGCAGGGTGTTGACCATTGAGCCGAACAACCGCCGCGCCCAGGAAGGCATCCGCCAGCTGGAGCTGATCCGCACCCTCGACGAGCGCGTGGCCCTGGGCCAGGCCGCGCTGCGCCAGGGCGACCTGTTCGGCGCCGAGCGCTACATGCGCGAAGTGCTGCGCCTGGACCCGCAGAACCAGAAGGGCATGACCCTGCGCAGCGACATCGAGAACGTCCAGGCGCGCACCGCCACGCCTTACCCGCAGCTGCGCAGCAAGCTGGAACGCCCGGTCACCCTGGAGTTCCGCGACGCCAACCTGAAGACCATCTTCGAGGTGCTGGCCCAGGTAGCCGGGATCAACTTCATCTTCGACAAGGACCTGCCACCGGGCATGAAGGCCACCATCTTCGTGCGCGACGTGCGCATCGAGGATGCCGTGGCGCTGCTGCTGGAGCAGAACCAGCTGCGCCAGAAGATCGTCAACGACAACACCTTGCTGATTTACCCCGACTCGCCGCAGAAGACCAAGGACTACCAGGAACTGGTGATGCGCACCTTCTACCTCACCAGCATCGATGCCAACACAGCGCTGAACATGGTCAAGACCATGCTCAAGACCCGCGATGTGTTCGTCGATGAGCGCCTCAACACCCTGACCATGCGCGACACCTCGGATGCCATCCGCATGGCCGAAAAACTGCTGCAGTCGCAGGATCAGTCCAACCCGGAAGTGGTGCTGGAAGTGGAGGTGATGGAAGTGGCCACCTCGCGCATCCTCGACCTTGGCCTGCAATGGCCGAACACCTTCGGTGTGCTGAGCAACGACGGCAAGCCGGTCAGCGTGCTCGACCAGCTCAAGGGCATCGACTCCAGCCGCATCAGCATCTCGCCGGCGCCGCAGGCCAAGATCAATGCCCAGGACAAGGACATCAACACCCTGGCAAGCCCAGTGATCCGGGTCAGCAACCGCGAGCAGGCGCGCATCCACATCGGCCAGCGGGTGCCGATCATCAGCGCCACCTCGGTGCCGTCCACCCAGGGGCCGGTGATCACCGAGAGCGTCACCTACCTCGATGTCGGCCTGAAGCTTGAAGTGCAGCCCACCGTGCACCTGAACAACGAAGTGGCGATCAAGGTGGCGCTGGAGGTGAGCAACGCTACTCCGCTGGAGGCCACTCGCCAGGGCACCATCCCGGTCCAGGTCGACACCCGCAACGCCCAGACCAGCCTGCGCCTGCACGACGGCGAAACCCAGGTGCTGGCGGGCCTTGTGCGCAACGACCACAACGCCAGCGGCAACAAGATCCCGGGCCTTGGCGACATCCCCGGCCTGGGTCGGCTGTTCGGCAGCAACAAGGACGACATGAGCAAGTCCGAGCTGGTGCTGGCGATCACCCCGCGCATCGTGCGCAACCTGCCGTACCAGAGCCCGTCGGACATGGAGTTCGGCACCGGCACCGAGTCCAGCCTGCAGGTGCGCCAGATGGCGCTGCCGGTACCGAGCGAGGCGCTGCCGACCGACTCGGATGCCGAACCCGCCGCCCAGGGCCAGATGGCCGTGGTCCCGGCCCCCGCCCGCGTGGTGCCACGGCCATGAAACGCCGCCAGCAGGGCTTCAGCCTGATCGAGGTGGTGCTGACCCTGGCGCTGCTCGGGCTGCTCGCCAGCATGGCCGCGCCATTGGCCGAAACCATGGTACGGCGTGGCAAGGAGCAGCAACTGCGCGAGGCGCTGTACCAGATCCGCGACGCCATCGACGCCTACAAGCGCGCCTTCGACGCCGGCTACATCGAGAAGCGCCTGGACGGCAGCGGTTACCCGCCGAACCTGCAGGTGCTGGTGGAGGGCGTGCGCGATGTGCGCAGTGCCAAGGGCGCCAAGTTCTACTTCCTGCGGCGCATCCCGCACGACCCGCTGCAGGCGGCCAAGGCCGACGACAACGGCGCCTGGGGCCTGCGCGCCTACGACAGCAGCGCGGACAACCCCCGGGAAGGCCAGGACGTCTTCGATGTGTACTCCAAGGCCCGCGGCAAAGGCCTCAACAACATCCCCTACGGGCAATGGTGACGCCGATGAAACCCAGCAAAGGCTTCACCCTGATCGAACTGCTGGTGGTGATGGCGATCATCGCCACCCTGATGACCATTGCCATGCCGCGCTACTTCAACAGCCTCGACGCCTCGCGCGAGGCCACCCTGCGCCAGAGCCTGGCGGTACTGCGCGAGGCCCTGGACCACTACTACGGCGACACCGGGCAATACCCCGATTCGCTCGAGCAACTGGTGGAGCAGCGTTACCTGCGCAACACCCCGCTGGACCCGATCAGCGAGCGCCGCGATAGCTGGCAGCTGGTGCCGCCGCCCGAAGGGGTGGCCGGCGGGGTGGCGGATATCAAGAGCGGGGCCACAGGGAGGGCGCGCGATGGCAGCCTCTATGCCGAATGGTGAAGCCGGCTTCACCTACCTGGGCGTGCTGTTGCTGATTGCCGTCAGCAGCATTGCCCTGGCCGCCACCGGCACCCTGTGGGCCACCAGTGCCCAACGCGAACGCGAGCGCCAGTTGCTGTGGGTGGGCGGGCAGTACGCCCAGGCGCTGCGCAGCTACTACCGTGCCTCGCCGGGGCTGGCCCAGTACCCGCAGGAACTGGCCGACCTGCTCGAAGACAATCGCTTCCCGGCAGCGCAGCGGCATATCCGCAGGCTCTACCCCGACCCGGTCGGTGGGGGCGAGGACTGGGGCCTGATGCGTGCCGTCGACGGGCGCATCACCGGGGTGTACAGCCGCTCCGAGGCCATGCCCCTCAAACGCAGTGGTTTCGATGCGCTGTGGAGTGCCTTCGAAGGGCTGGAGCACTACAGCGACTGGCAGTTCGTCGCCGAGCAGGCCTTTGCCGAAAGCGCCGCTGGCGCCCGTCAGCATGCCGGCCAGGGAGATGCGCCATGAGCCGCGCGCTGCTGATGCTCGGCCTGTGCCTGGCGCTGCTGCAGGCGCCGGCATGGGCCAACGAAGAGGACGAGATGAAGGGCTTCATCGTCGACAACACCATCTCGCACATCGGCCACGACTTTTACTACTACTTCGCCGACCGCCTGCGCGCCACCAGCCGCCTGGATTTCAACCTGGTGGTGCGCGAACGCCCGGATGCCCGCTGGGGCAGCCTGGTGACCGTGGAGTTCGAACGCGAAGTGGTGTACCGGCGCTTTCTGCCACCCAACACCACGCAACTCACCGAAGAGGCCAAAGAGGCCGCCGACCTGGTCAGGCAGCAGATTGTCCAGCGCAAATTGCAACGGCTGCTGCAGGACACCACCGATCTGGAGAGGGACGAGCTATGAGCAAGTACACAACGCAACGCGTCGCTGCCTGCCTGCTGGCCGCCGGCATCGGTTGCCAGGCGCTGGCCACGGAACTGGTGTACACCCCGGTCAACCCGGCCTTCGGTGGCAACCCGTTGAACGGCACTTGGCTGCTCAACAACGCCCAGGCGCAGAACGACTACGACGATCCGGACCTGAAGGAGCGCACCAGTGCCTTCACCGGCACCTCGGCACTGGAGCGCTTCACCAACCAGCTGGAATCACGCCTGCTTGGCCAGTTGCTGGACAACATCAGCAACGGCAACACCGGCAGCATGTCCACCGATGCCTTCCTGATCGACGTCATCGACAACGCCGGGGCCTTGAGCATCAAGGTCACCGACCGTGCCACTGGCGAAGTTTCGATCATCCAGGTGAGCGGCCTGAACCCCTGAGAGGGACGGGTCTTTATTGTGGGGAGAGCACAACCATGAAACGTCTGCTGAGCACGCTGCTGTTGATCACCGCCCTGTCTGGCCTGCAAGGCTGCGGCCTGCGCGAACCGATGCCGGCCGAACAGGATTCCGACACCCCGACCCTGACCCCGCGGGCCTCGACCTACTACGACCTGGTCAACATGCCGCGCCCACGTGGGCGGTTGATGGCGGTGGTGTATGGCTTCCGCGACCAGACCGGGCAGTACAAGCCGACCCCGGCCAGCTCGTTCTCCACCAGTGTCACCCAGGGGGCTGCGAGCATGCTGATGGACGCGCTCAATGCCAGTGGCTGGTTCGTGGTGCTGGAGCGTGAGGGGCTGCAGAACCTCTTGACCGAGCGCAAGATCATCCGCGCCTCGCAGAAGAAGGCCGACGTGCCGGAAAACATCCAGGCCGAGCTGCCGCCGTTGCAGGCGGCCAACCTGATGCTCGAAGGCGGGATCATCGCCTATGACACCAACGTGCGCAGTGGTGGAGAGGGGGCGCGGTATCTGGGTATCGACATCTCGCGTGAGTACCGGGTGGACCAGGTGACCGTGAACCTGCGGGCGGTGGATGTGCGTTCGGGGCAGGTGCTGGCGAATGTGATGACCAGCAAGACCATCTACTCGGTCGGGCGCAGTGCGGGGGTGTTCAAGTTCATCGAGTTCAAGAAGCTGCTGGAGGCGGAGGTGGGGTATACCACCAACGAGCCGGCGCAGTTGTGCGTGCTGTCGGCGATCGAGGCGGCGGTGGGGCACTTGCTGGCGCAGGGGATCGAGCGGCGGTTGTGGCAGGTGGCGCAGGAGGGGGATTCGGCGGTGGTGGACAAGTACCTGAGTCAGTATCAGCAGCCTTGAGGGGGGGCGGGGTTAGCCTGGGGGTATGTGTCTGATGCCGTTGGTATGGAGGGATGTTGTTGGAATAGGTTGTTGCTTATGGAGGAGCGCCAGAAGTTAGTGTGGGCTTCTGGCGTTTCTTGATTCTAGTGGTTTATGTGTTTGTTGTTTGTTGTTTGTTTGTTTTGAGGTTGTATGCGCATTCATTTGTGATGTCGACGCATAGTCACCTTTCCGCCCTTACGGCGGGTTACTTTGGTCTTGGCCAAAGTAACCAAAGCCGCTCGCT
>NZ_VZZR01000084.1:0-42552 GCF_009650555.1 Pseudomonas sp. EMN2 | reverse complement strand
ACTTTGGCCAAGACCAAAGTAACCCGCCGTAAGGGCGGAAAGGTGACTATGCGTCGACATCGCAAATGAATGCGCATACAACCACAAAAACCAACCAACCAACCAACCAACTAACTAACTAACTAACTAACTAACTAACTAACTAACTAACTAACTAACTAACTAACTAACTAACTAACTAACCAGCTAAACCCCAGTCACCGCGCTTCCATGTGAGCAATCATCAACTGCACACTCTCATTCCCACGAAACTCATTCACATCCAACTTGTAAGCCAACTCCACCCACCGCACCGTAGGATTCGGCCAAACCTCCCGATCAATCCCAAAGGCAATCCCGTCCAACCGCACCGCCCCACACTCGCTCTTGAGCACCACCTTCAGATGCCGCTCACCCACGACCCGCTGCTCGACCAACTGAAACACCCCATGGAACAACGGCTCAGGAAAGTGCTGCCCCCAAGGCCCGGCATTGCGCAAAGCCCGCGCCAGGTCCAGATGAAACTCCTCGACCGCCAAGGTCCCATCCGACAGCAACCGCCCCGTCAGGTCCTCCTCCCGCAATTGCCGACGAACCTCCTCGTCGAACGCCTCGGCAAACGCCGGGAAATTCGCCTCGGGCAACGACAACCCCGCCGCCATGGCATGCCCACCGAACTTGCTGATCAACGCAGGATGCCGCGCCGCCACCGCATCCAGCGCATCGCGAATATGGAACCCCGCCACCGAACGCGCCGAACCCTTGAGCATGCCCTCCCCGGCATCGGCAAAAGCGATGGTCGGCCGGTGGTAACGCTCCTTCAGTCGTGATGCGAGGATCCCGATCACCCCTTGGTGCCAATCGGCATCGAACAGGCAAAGGCCATAGGGCATCGATTCGACCGGCAGATCCTTGAGCTGCGCCAGGGCTTCGCGCTGCATGCCCTGCTCGATGGACTTGCGGTCCTGGTTCAGGCCATCCAGTTGCTGGGCCATATCCAATGCCAGCGCTGCGTCGTCGCACAGCAGACATTCAATGCCCAGGCTCATGTCGTCCAGACGCCCCGCGGCGTTGAGCCGCGGGCCGAGGATGAAACCCAGGTCGGTGGAGGTGATGCGCTGGTGGTCGCGGCGGGCCACCTCGAGGATCGCCTTCAGCCCAGGGCGGGCGCGGCCAGCACGGATGCGCTCCAGGCCCTGGTGCACCAGGATGCGATTGTTGGCATCCAACGGCACCACGTCGGCGACGCTGCCCAGCGCGACCAGGTCGAGCAGTTCACCGATGTTCGGTTGCGGCCGGCTGTCGTAGCGGCCGAGGCTGCGCAAGCGAGCGCGCAGGGCCATCAGCACATAGAAGATCACCCCAACGCCCGCCAGCGACTTGCTCGGGAACGCGCAGCCTGGCTGGTTCGGATTGACGATGGCATCGGCATCGGGCAACTGCTGGCCCGGCAGGTGGTGGTCGGTGACCAGCACCTTGAGCCCGGCTGCCTTGGCCGCCGCCACGCCTTCGACGCTGGAGATACCGTTGTCCACGGTGATCAGCAACTGCGGCTGGCGCTGCAGGGCGACCTCGACGATCTCCGGTGTCAGGCCGTAGCCGTATTCGAACCGGTTGGGTACCAGGTAATCGACATGCGCCGCGCCCAGCAGGCGCAACCCCAGCACACCGACCGTACTGGCGGTGGCGCCGTCGGCATCGAAGTCGCCGACGATGAGGATGCGCTGGCGCTGATCGAGGGCTTCGACCAGCAAGTCCACCGCCGCCTCGATACCCTTGAGCTGCTGGTACGGCAGCAGCCGGGCCAGACCTTTGTCCAGCTCGGCTTCGGACTGCACGCCACGGGCGGCATACAGGCGGGTCAGCAAGGGCGGCAGGTTACCCAAAAATGGCAGGGTCGACGGCAGGGGGCGGGGTTCGATACGCATGGGGTCTTCGGTAATCAGTGTTTGGGGCGGCTCAGCCGCGCTCGCCTAGCAGCCACTCCAGCTGCACTTCGTGCTGGCCGCGGTCGTCGGTGACGAAAATAGTGCCTTCGCTGATCATCACGTCCCACTTGATGGTACGTGGCATGTCGGTGGCCAGGGTCTCCAGCACCTCTTGCGGCACAGCGGCGATGTTCAGGTTCTTCAGGCCCTTGACCGCATCACCCACCTTGGTCCGCCACACCCGCAGGCTGCCGTAGGCCAGCAGGCTGGTACGTTCAGTGCGGCGCGAGCACCAGGTCAGACGCTCGGCATCCGGTTGGCCGACTTCGATCCAGTGCAGGATGCGGTCGTCCAGGCTCTTTTCCCACAGTGGGGCTTCGTCGACATCCGACAGACCACGGCCAAACGAGAGCTGCTCGTTGTACCAGATGGCATAGGCCAGCAAGCGCACGGCCATGCGCTCCTCGGTTTCCGAAGGGTGACGGGCGATGGTCTGACGAACGTTCTCGTACACGCCGCGGTCGAGGTCGGTCAGATTCAGTTCGAACTTGTAGGTGGTGGACGGCTGGGCCATGGGCGCGGGGCTTCGTAGAAAAGAAAGTCGCACAGTTTAACCGATCTGGCAGACGAAGGCCCTTGCCCATCGCGAGTGCGCGGCGACAGTACCTGCCGCTGCCGAGCTGTGATACAACCTGCGATCACGCCCAGCTGCCACGGATGCCCCATGACCACGCCCAGCAAACCCCTCGCCGGCCTGAAAGTGATCGAACTCGGCACTCTGATCGCCGGCCCGTTCGCCTCGCGTATCTGCGCCGAGTTCGGTGCAGAGGTGATCAAGGTCGAGTCGCCCGACGGCGGCGACCCGCTGCGCAAGTGGCGCAAGCTGTATGAAGGCACGTCGCTGTGGTGGTTCGTGCAGGCGCGCAACAAGCAGTCGCTGACCCTCAACCTCAAGCACCCGGAAGGCCGCGAGGTGCTCAAGCGCCTGCTGGCCGAGGCCGACATCCTGATCGAGAACTTCCGCCCCGGCGTGCTGGAAAAACTCGGCCTGGGCTGGGATGTGCTGCACGCGCTGAACCCTCGCCTGGTGATGGTGCGCCTGTCGGGCTTCGGCCAGACCGGCCCGATGAAAGACCAACCGGGCTTTGGCGCGGTGGGCGAGTCGATGGGCGGGCTGCGCTACATCACCGGTTTCGAAGACCGCCCGCCAGTGCGCACGGGGATCTCCATCGGTGACTCGATCGCCGCCCTGTGGGGCGTGATCGGCGCGCTGATGGCCCTGCGTCACTGCGAGGTGAACGGCGGCCAAGGCCAGGTGGTGGATGTGGCGCTGTACGAGGCGATCTTCGCCATGATGGAGAGCATGGTCCCGGAGTTCGACGTGTTCGGTTTCATCCGCGAGCGCACCGGCAACATCATGCCCGGCATCACCCCCTCCTCCATCCACACCACCGCCGACGGCCGCCATGTGCAGATCGGCGCCAATGGCGACGCGATCTTCAAGCGCTTCATGCAGGCCATCGGCCGCGACGACCTGGCGAACGATGCGGCATTGGCCAGCAATGATGGCCGCGACGCACGCCGCGACGAGCTGTACGGGGTGATCGACCGTTGGGCGAACGGCCTACCGCTGGACAGCGTCATGCAGGTACTCAATGACGCCGAAGTGCCGGCCAGCCGGATCTTTTCGGCCGAAGACATGTTCAGCGACCCGCAGTACCTGGCCCGCGAGATGTTCCTCCAGGCCAAGTTGCCGGACGGCAAGCCGTTCAAGATGCCCGGCATCGTACCCAAGCTCTCCGACACCCCAGGCTCCACCGAATGGGTAGGCCCGGCCCTGGGTGAGCACACCGACAGCGTGCTGGCCAGCCTGGGCTACGACGCCGCCGCCATCGCCGGCCTGCGCCAGGCGGGCACGGTCTGACTCGCACGACAGCCGGGTGCAGGCGCCTTGCGCGCCTGCCCGTCATCCTCTGCCTGCTGCTGGCGATGCCGGTGGCGCACGCCAGGGAGCGACTGTTGTGGCTGGTGCGTGACCTGCCGCCGTTCACCATTTTCGAAGGTGCCGAGAAGGGCCAGGGCGTAGTGGACCTGATGCTGCCGAAGCTGATCGCGCAGATGCCGGAGTACGACCACAGCATCGTGCGGGTCAACCGCGCCCGAGGCATCCAGATGCTCATGGAACCGAGTTTCACCTGCGATCCGACCCTGCTCTGGACACCCGAGCGCGCCAGGTACGTGCATTTCTCCAAGCCTTCGCTGGGGGTGCTGAGCAGCGGGCTGGTCGTGCGCAAGCAGGACCAGGCATTGCTGGAACCCTTCCTCGACGGCCAGCAGGTCGAACTCAAACCTTTGCTCGAAAAGACCCGCCTCAAACTGGGCATCGTCGCCGAGCGCAGCTACAGCGCACAGGTCGACGAAATGCTGCGCCAACTGCCCGACAGCGCCTTCAGCCGCCACTTCGGCAACGAAGCGACCGCCAGCCTGCTGCAGATGCAGCAACTGGGTCGCCTGCAGCTGGTGCTCGGCTACTGGCCAGAGGTGCGCTACCTGATCGAGCAGCAAGGCGGCTCATTGGACGACTACCGCTTTTATCCCATCAGCGGCGTAAACCACTACCAGTTCCTGCATGTGGGTTGCTCGGACACAGCGCTAGGGCGCGAAGCCATCGCCCACATCGACCAGCTGCTGCCGGCCCTGCGCCGCGACACCCTGCCCGCCCTATACGCCCGCTGGCTGGACCCGGCGCTGCGTGAGGACTACCTGCAACAGGCGCGTCACTTCTTCGACGACAGCAACGGCGCCTCGGCACCACAGCCCTGAAGCAGGCAAAAAGAAACCCCGGCCGCTGGGGAAGACGACCGGGGTCAAGCGAAAGCCAATGCGGGCTTCCCGCGACAGCCTGACACTACCGGAGCCAAGCACCGTCAAACTGGCGTTGCCGAATCTGATGCGACTGTCAGGCAAAGGTTCCCTGGGTGGGGCGTTGATGCTGCAACGCGGCGATCACACAGGGCTGCAGGCGGCCCTCGGCAATCTGCAGGTCACGGTGCAGACCATCGACCAGATCGACCAGCAACTGCTGCTCCTGCAGCTGGCGCTCAGCCACCTGGCGCTGCAAAGTCACGCCACCGTGGGGGTCGTAGAGGGTCAGTTGGCGATTACCGCTGGCGTCGACAGCGCCAAGTGCGGCCAGGTAGGGGGTCAGGGCATCGTTGAGCAGGCTGCAGACTCTTTCCATCCGGATCACTCGCTGGCTTATGGGCATGGAGGAACTGACCATCAGGCCTGACGCAAAGTTCGCCACGACAGGCCCTTGCAACGAGCATGCGCGGCCAAGATGACAGTTTGAATGCCCTGGGCGCCCAGTTATCCAATCGGTGGCGGCAGACGCCCTAACGCCTTGCCCAACGCCACGGTGGACATCGGCCATGGCAGCTCATCCAGCACCCACAAGCCCAGCTTGCGGGCCTCCCGGGCCAGATCCGGGCCATTGCCCTGGCCTTGGCCGACGAACAGCAGCGCCTGTGCCGCCCCTTCAGTCGCCAGGTGGCGGAACAACGACTGCGCGCTGCTGATCGGCATGTCGTGATCGAGCACCAGCACATCCACTGGCCGTTCCTGGTTCAGGCAGGCCAGGGTACCCGGCATGTCCTCGGTCAGGCGCACGCTGTAGACGCCCTGGGCATTGAATGCCTGGTGCAGGACAATCTGGTGGAACGGACGGGGCTGGTGGATAAGAACCTGAAATTGATGCATGGACGTTTCCCTCGACGAGGCGCTTTGGCGGTTCGATGCCGCACTTTAGTAGGCACTTCGACAACGCCAAACAGGAAAATTCTGGAAAGCCCTGAGAAAAATCGCAAAAAAATTGCGCGCACAAAAAAGCCCGTCCGAGGACGGGCTTTTTCAGTCGCAACCAGGCTTACAACGGCTTGCCGCGGTTACCGTGCTGGCTGACGAAGGCCTGCACGGCCTTCAGGTCGTTGGCCAGCACCGTGCAGCGCTCTTCGCGGCTGAACAGGTCGCTGAGGTGGGCCGGCAGCTCCAGGGCCTTGCCGACGCCAGCCTTCTCGACCGCGTCCGGGAACTTGACCGGGTGCGCGGTACCCAGCACCACCATTGGCGTATCCAGGCTGCGACGGCATTCGCGGGCGGCCTTGACGCCGATCGCGGTGTGCGGGTCAAGCACTTCACCGGTGCTGGCGAAGACTTCGGCGATGGTCTCGCAGGTCTGCTCGTCGGTCACCGCCAGCGAATCGAACAGCTTGCGCGCTTCGGTCCAGCGGTCCTGGTCGACGCTGAAGCCGCCACCTTGCTTGAAGGTGTCCATCAACTCGGCGATGGCGGCACCGTTGCGGCCGTGCAGGTCGAACAGCAGGCGCTCGAAGTTCGACGAGACCATGATGTCCATCGATGGCGACAGGGTCGCGTGCAGGGTTTCCTTGACGTACTGGTTGCCGCTCATGAAGCGGTGCAGGATGTCGTTGCGGTTGGTCGCGACCACCAGCTGGCTGATCGGCAGGCCCATGTTGCGGGCCAGGTAACCGGCGAAGATGTCGCCGAAGTTGCCGGTCGGCACCGAGAACGCCACCGAACGCGCCGGGCCGCCGAGCTGCAGGGCGGCGTGGAAGTAGTAGACGATCTGGGCCATGATCCGCGCCCAGTTGATCGAGTTGACCGCCACCAGGCGGGTGCCCTTGAGGAACGACTGGTCGGCGAAGCTGGCCTTGACCATCTCCTGGCAGTCGTCGAAGTTGCCCTCGATGGCGATGTTGTGGATGTTGTCGCCGAGGATGGTGGTCATCTGACGGCGCTGCACTTCCGACACACGCTGGTGCGGGTGCAGGATGAAGATATCGACGTTGTCGCAACGGCGGCAGCCTTCGATGGCGGCGGAACCCGTGTCACCGCTGGTGGCACCGACGATCACCACGCGCTCGCCACGCTTGACCAGCAGGTGGTCGAGCAGGCGGCCGAGCAATTGCAGGGCAAAGTCCTTGAACGCCAGGGTCGGGCCGTGGAACAGCTCCATCACCCACTCGTTGCCGTTGAGCTGGCGCAGCGGCGCAACAGCGGCATGGGCGAACGAGCCGTAAGTTTCTTCGAGGATCTTCTTGAAGTCGGCGTCGGCGATGCTACCAGCGACGAACGGGCGCATCACCCGGAACGCCAGCTCGTGGTACGGCAGGCCGGCCCAGGAAGCGATCTCTTCCTGGGTGAAGCGTGGCAGGTTCTCAGGGACGTACAGGCCACCGTCACTGGCCAGGCCGGCGAGCAGCACGTCTTCGAAGTTCAGGGCCGGAGCCTGGCCGCGGGTACTGATATAGCGCATATGCAAACCTTCGGTTCTGAAGGCGGGCCGCCGTCGCGGCCCGCCGCTTGAATTAATTGAGCTGTTCGACGCGGATGCGCACGACCGGGCCAACCACGTCCTGCAGGGATTCCAGGGCGACGATGGCATCATTGATGCGCTGCTCGACCACGCCGTGGGTGACCAGGATCATCGGCACCAGGCCGTCCTGCTCCTCGGCTTCCTTCTGCATGATCGACTCGATGTTGATGCCACGCTCCGAGAGGATGCTGGCGACCTGCGCGAGCACACCCGGGTGGTCCTTGGCCTGGATGCGCAGGTAGTAGGCGCTTTCGCAGGCTTCGATCGGCAGGATCGGGTGGGCCGACAGCGAGTCCGGCTGGAAGGCCAGGTGCGGCACACGGTTCTCCGGGTCGCTGGTCATGGCGCGGACCACGTCGACCAGGTCGGCGATCACCGACGAGGCGGTTGGCTCCATGCCGGCGCCGGCACCGTAATACAGGGTGGAACCGGCGGCGTCACCGTTGACCATCACCGCGTTCATCACACCGTTGACGTTGGCGATCAGGCGGTCGCTGGGGATCAAGGTCGGGTGCACGCGCAGCTCGATGCCTTCGGCGGTGCGACGGGCCACGCCCAGGTGCTTGATGCGGTAGCCCAGGGCTTCGGCGTAGTTCACGTCGGCAGTGGTCAGCTGGGTGATGCCTTCGGTGTAGGCCTTGTCGAACTGCAGCGGGATGCCGAAAGCAATGGACGCCAGGATGGTCAGCTTGTGCGCGGCGTCGATGCCCTCGACGTCGAAGGTCGGGTCGGCCTCGGCATAGCCCAGCGCCTGGGCTTCGGCCAGCACGTCGGGGAAGGCACGGCCTTTTTCGCGCATTTCGGTGAGGATGAAGTTGCCGGTGCCGTTGATGATCCCGGCCAGCCAGTTGATGTGGTTGGCCGACAGGCCTTCACGGATCGCCTTGATCACCGGGATGCCACCGGCGACGGCGGCCTCGAAGGCGACGATGACGCCCTTCTCGCGGGCCTTGGCAAAGATCTCGTTGCCGTGCACGGCAATCAGCGCCTTGTTGGCGGTGACCACGTGCTTGCCGTTTTCGATGGCCTTGAGCACCAGGTCGCGGGCGATGGTGTAGCCACCGATCAGCTCGATGACGATATCGATTTCTGGGTTGCTCGCCACGTCGAACACATCAGCGGTAATGGGGGTACCGGTAATCTGGCAGTTCGGGTTGGGCGAGCGCATGGCAATCTGTGCCACTTCAATACCGCGCCCGGCACGGCGGGCAATCTCCTCGGCGTTGCGCTGAAGTACGTTGAAGGTTCCGCCACCGACGGTCCCTAACCCACAGATGCCTACTTTGACCGGTTTCACTGTGAACTCCCCATTGAACGGCCGGCACTTGCGCCGACCGTGAAACATGCCATCACCCCATGACGATGGCGTATTGAATTGATTACTTGCGCTCTGCCAGTGCCAGCTTGGCCACTTGCGGTGCCGGCTGGTAGCCCGGAATCACCTGGCCACTTTCCAGGACGATGGCGGGCGTGCCATTCACGCCGATCGACTGGCCGAGCTGGAACTGCTTGCCGACCGGGTTGGCGCACTTGGCCGCCTTGATCTCCTTACCCTCGACCATCTTGTCCATCGCCGCGCGGCGGTCGCTGGAGCACCACACTGCCTGCAGCTGTTCATCACCCGGCGAGCCCAGGCCCTGGCGCGGGAAAGCGACGTAGCGCACTTCGATACCGCGACGGTTGAGCTCCGGCACTTCGGCGTGCAGCTTGTGGCAATACGGGCAGGTGGTGTCGGTGAACACGGTGATGTGCGACTTGGTCTCGCCCTTGGCCGGGTAAACGACCATTTCTGCCGCCGGGATGCCGTTGATCAACTTGGCGATGCCCTGGCGCTCGGTCTTCTCGGTGAGGTTGACCGGCTTGCCGTCCTGGATCTGGTACAGGTAGCCCTGCATCACGAACTGGCCATCGGCGCTGGCGTACAGCACGCGACCGCCCTGCAGCTTCACTTCGTACAGGCCGTTGAGCGGGCTGCTGGAAACGCTTTCGACCGGAACTTCCAGGGCCAGGTTCTGCAGCGACTTGCGGATCGCCTGCTCGGCACCGGCCGCGGGCTCGGTTGCGGCAGCGGCGGCAAAGGTGCTGACCAACGCCAGGGCGGCGGCGGCAAAAATACGGGTGACACGCATGGGGGTACTCCTGAAGACGGACGGGGCCGGAGGGGCGTCGCCTACGCTTCAGAGGTGGCGAACGGTCGGCCCGTGCAACAAACCGTCCAAGCCTACCACAACAGGCCCGCGCAGAAAGGCTCCTCAGGCACCGGTGAGCGGAACATGAAAATCATTCATCCACGCGGATGGTGCTGGGCGTGCAACTGCTGCAGCCGCGCCTTGGCCACATGGGTGTAGATCTGCGTGGTGGACAGGTCGCTGTGGCCCAGCAGCATCTGCACCACGCGCAGGTCGGCACCGTGGTTGAGCAGGTGCGTGGCGAACGCGTGGCGCAGGGTATGCGGCGACAGCGGTTTGTCGATACCGGCCACCCGTGCCTGGTGCTTGATACGGTGCCAGAAGGTCTGGCGGGTCATCTGCTCGCCGCGCAGGCTGGGGAACAGCACATCGCTGGGGCGACCACTGAGCAGCTCGGCACGGCCATCGCGCAGGTAGCGCTCGATCCAAACCACCGCCTCTTCGCCCATCGGCACCAGGCGCTCCTTGCTGCCCTTGCCCATCACCCGCAGCACACCCTGGCGCAGGTTGACCTGGTCGAGGGTGAGGCTGACCAGCTCGGTCACCCGCAGGCCGCAGGCGTACAACACTTCGAGCATGGCCCGATCACGCTGGCCGATGGCTTCGCCCAGGTCCGGCGCCTGCAGCAGCGCCTCGACGTCGGCCTCCGACAGCGACTTTGGCAGCGGACGCCCCAATTGCGGCATGTCCACCTGCAGGGTCGGGTCGACGGCGATCAATCGCTCGCGCAGCAGGTAGCGGAAGAACCCCCGCACGCCAGAGAGAAACCGCGCCGTGGAGCGGGGTTTGTAGCCTTGGTCGAAACGCCAGGCAAGGTGATCGAGGATCAACTCGCGCCCGGCATCGGGCAGCGCCACGCCGTGCTCCTGCAACCAGCCATTGAACAAGGCCAGGTCACTGCGGTAAGAGGCGCGAGTATTGTCGGAAAGCCCCTTTTCCAGCCACAGGGCATCGAGGAACTGGTCAATCAGGGGGTGGTCGAGGGCGGGCATGAAGACTCGGTGGCAAACGGCGAAATGGCGCTTAGTCTTTCATAACCACGCCAGCATAGGGAGCCCGCATGAGCGAACAGCAGATTCTCCTGAGTTTCGGTGGCATCGGCGCCGCCGCCCTCGCCTGTCAGTGGCTGGCCTGGCGCCTGAAGCTGCCGGCGATCCTGTTCCTGCTGCTGTCCGGCATCCTCGCCGGGCCTGTGCTGGGCTGGCTGCAGCCACAGGAGCTGTTCGGCCCACTGCTGATGCCGCTGGTGTCGCTGGCGGTGGCCCTGATCCTGTTCGAGGGCAGCCTGACCCTGCATATCTCGCAATGGCGTGAGATCGGCAGCGTGGTCCACCGCCTGGTCACGGTCGGTGCCCTGAGCACCTGGCTGGTGATCGCCGTGGCCACCCACTGGCTGCTGGGTTTCGACTGGCCGCTGGCGATCCTGTTCGGCACCCTGACGCTGGTCACCGGGCCCACCGTGATCGTGCCCATGCTGCGGGTGGTGCGGCCCAACGCGACCATCGCCAACATCCTGCGCTGGGAGGGTATCGTCATCGACCCGATCGGTGCGCTGCTGGCGGTGGTGGTGTACAGCTTCATCATCGCCCGCGGCGACAGCGACGGGCTGATCCAGAGCCTGGGCACCTTCGCCGGAGTGATCTTCTGCGGTGGCGCCCTGGGTGCCGCCGGGGGCTGGTTGCTGGGGCAGATCATGCGCGCCCAGTGGCTACCGGAATACCTGCACAACCTGGCCTCGCTGGCCGCTGTGCTGGGCATCTTCATCGCCGCCAACCAGATCGTCCACGAGTCCGGGCTGCTGGCCGTGACGGTGATGGGCATGTGGCTAGCCAACATGCCAGGGGTGGATGTGCGGCAGATCCTGCACTTCAAGGAAAACCTCAGCGTGCTGCTGATCTCCGGCCTGTTCATCCTGCTGGCCGCACGCCTGGACCTGCATGCCATGCTCGGCCTGGGCCCGGCGGTACTCGCCCTGCTGCTGGTAATCCAGTTGCTGGCGCGGCCACTGAACGTGTTCATCTCGACCCTGGGCTCGACGCTGAACTGGCGCGAACGCGCGCTGCTGGCCTGGATCGCCCCGCGTGGCATTGTCGCGGCGGCGGTATCGGCGATCTTCGCCATCCGCCTGCATGAGGCCGGCCACGAAGGGGCGCTGCTGCTGGTGCCACTGACCTTCGCCGTGATCATCGGCACGGTGGTGCTGCAAAGCGCCACAGCCAGGCCCCTGGCGCGCCTGCTCAAGGTCGCCGAGCCGGCCCCCAGCGGCTTTCTCATGGTGGGCGCCAACCCGCCTGCCCGGGCCATTGCCAAGGCTTTGCAACAACTTGGCTGCCGAGTGCTGCTGACTGATTCGAGCTGGGAGAACATCCGTGCCGCGCGCATGGACAACCTGCCCACCTACTTCGGCAACCCGGCCTCGCAACATGCCGACGCTCACCTGGACCTGGTGGGCCTGGGTCATCTGCTCGGCCTGTCACCGGCCGGCGAAATCAACGCCCTGGCCTGCGCACGGTTTCGCCACGATTTCGGCCATGGCCGGCTGTTCGTACTGGCCAGCGGCCTGGAGAAACAGCGCAGCGACAAGCACCGGGCCAGCGAGGAGCATCGTGGCCAGCCACTGGGCGCCCGCGCGATGACCTACAACCAATTGGCCAAGCTACTGAATCAGGGGGCAGAGCTGTACAGCACGACCCTGACCGATGCGTTCACCTGGGATGCCTACCAGCAATTGCACGGTGAGCGGGCGACATTGATGTTCGCCCGTGACAACCACGGCTGGGTGCATGTGGCCACCCCGGAACACCCGCTGCAGCCGCAGCCGGGCTGGACGCTGGTGGCGCTGATAGAGCCTGAGGCCACGGTTCAATGACTGGCCGAGGCCGATCGCCGGCAAGCCGGCTCCCACAGGCAGACTGCAGGTCTTGAGTTCGGCACAGTCAGGTGGGAGCCGGCTTGCCGGCGATGAGGCCACGCCCGGCAACAGACGCAATCAGGCCTGCGGCAGCACCGGCACCGGGCGCTTGTCCTCGTCGATGGCGACGAAGCTGAATACCCCATGGATCGCGCGTTCGCGGCCATCGAGGTACATGTTCTCGACGAACACATCCACCTGCACTTGCAGGCTGGTATTGCCGACCTTGATCACGCTACCCACCAGCTCGACGATCGAGCCCGCCGGGATCGGGTGCTTGAAGTCGATGCGGTCGGTGGACACGGTCACCAGCGGCAGGCGGCAAAAACGCGTGGCAGCGATGAACGACACTTCGTCCATCCACGCCAGGGCCGTACCGCCGAACAGGGTGTTGTGGTGGTTGGTGGTGTTGGGGAACACCGCCTTGGTCACACGGGTCACCGACAGTTCGGTGCGGCGCAGGATTTCCTGGTCTCGAGTTGTCATGTTCGGGTCACATCGCTAAGGCAAGGTACAAAAAGCAAAAAAGCAGCCCGAAGGCTGCTTTTTCTCTCGCAAGATGGCCAAGGCCACCGGTCAAACTGCACTCAGGACAGTTTTTCCTTGATGCGAGCGGCTTTGCCGGACAGGTCGCGCAGGTAGTACAGCTTGGCTTTACGCACGTCACCACGACGTTTCACGGCCAGGCTGTCGATCTGTGGGCTGTAGGTCTGGAAGGTACGCTCTACGCCAACGCCGCTGGAGATCTTGCGCACGGTGAAGGCGCTGTTCAGACCGCGGTTACGCTTGGCGATAACGACGCCTTCGAACGCCTGCAGACGCGAGCGGTCGCCTTCCTTCACTTTGACCTGGACGACAATGGTGTCGCCTGGTGCGAAGGTCGGGATTTCCTTGCTCATCTGCTCGGCTTCGAGCTGCTGGATGATCTTGTTGGTCATGCTGTGCTCCTAAGATGGATAACGCGATCCACCATCGATACGTTTAACTATCGTCCCGCTCGCGGAGGTATTCCTCGAGCAGCTTCTTCTCTTCTCCAGAAAGCGAGCGACTTTCCAGAAGATCGGCGCGTCGTTCGAAGGTCCTACCAAGGGACTGCTTCATCCGCCAACGCCGGATGTGTGCATGGTTGCCACTAAGCAACACGTCGGGTACACGCTGATCCGCATACACCTCAGGTCGGGTGTAGTGCGGGCAATCCAGCAGACCGTCGGTGAAAGAATCTTCCTCCGCCGAGTCCACATGCCCTAAAGCTCCGGGCAGCAGCCGCGTAACCGCATCGATCAGTACCATGGCCGGCAGCTCGCCACCGGAAAGCACATAGTCGCCAATCGACCACTCCTCATCGACATGAGCCTCGATAAAGCGCTCGTCGATGCCTTCATAACGACCGGCGATCAGGATCAAAGATTCCTGTTCGGCCAGGCCTTTGACCGCTTGCTGAGTCAGCTTGCGGCCTTGCGGCGAAAGGTAGATCACCTTTGCCGTTGCTCCGGCGACTTGCCTGGCGTTAACCAGCGCGTCTTCCAGAGGCTTGATTTTCATCACCATGCCCGGACCACCGCCAAACGGCCGATCATCCACGGTGTGGTGGCGATCAGTGGTGTAGTCCCGCGGGTTCCAGCAGGTCACTTGCAGCAACCCCTGTTTCACCGCACGGCTGGTAATGCCGTACTCCGTGATGGCCGAGAACATCTCGGGGAACAACGTGATGACGTCTACGCGAAGGTTACCCATCGTTTAGAAATCCGCGTCCCATTCGACTCGCATCACACCGGCTTCAAGGTCGATTGCCAGCACGCATTGCTCCGTATAGGGCAACAGTCGCTCGCGATCATCCAGGCTGCCTGCGCAAGGCTTGACCACCATTACATCGTTCGCGCCGGTCTCCAACAGGTGATCGATCGTGCCGAACAGCTGTTCGTCCTGATTGATGACCTTCAGGCCTTCCAACTGGTACCAGTAGTACTCGTCGGCTGCCAGGTTGGGCAAAAGGCTCCGCGCAATGCAGATTTCGTAACCGCTCAGAAGCCGGGCTTCATCACGATCATCGAGGCCTTTCAATTTCACGACCAGGCCCTTTTGGGAGCCACGACCGCTAACCAGCTCGACCTGCTTTACCTTGCCTTCGTGCTTGAGCGTCCAGCGCGGATAATCCAACAGGTTTTCAATCGGATCGGTAAAGGAGTACACCTTCACCTCGCCGCGAACGCCGTGAACCGAAAAAATCTTGCCAACGACGATGAGATCGTCAGCCTTTTCTGGCGTCGCGTTCATACTGCTCAGGCTGCAGCCTTGGCAGCTTCCTTCAGCAGCTGAGCAACACGCTCAGACGGCTGTGCGCCCTGGCTCAGCCAGTAGGTGACGCGCTCTTGGTTGACCGACAGCTTGACTTCGGCGCCCGATGCGATCGGGTTGAAGAAGCCAACGCGCTCAACGAAACGGCCGTCACGGGCGTTACGCGAGTTGGTCACGGTCAGGTGGTAGAAAGGGCGCTTTTTCGAGCCGCCACGGGCAAGACGGATGGTTACCATGTGAACATCGTTCCTATAGTCGGTGCTGCAAAACTGAATGCCCAATGGGCACACGGGTGCCCAAAAGGCCGCATATTCTCGGGGAATACACGGACATTTGCAAATGCCTTTTTCGGCGAGCGCTTGACCCACCGTTCAGATCTGCCGGTTAAGCCGCTGTTTTGCGGCGCTTTTCCCGCCGAAGCGGGGGTTGGGTGGCCGCCTTCCTATAAAGGCAGCCTCCCAAATTCGATTACATCTTGGGCATGCCGCCGCCCGGCAGCATGCCGCCAAGACCGCGCATCATCTTGGCCATGCCGCCCTTGGCGGAGAACTTCTTCATCATCTTCTGCATCTGCTTGTGCTGCTTGATCAGCCGGCCGATGTCCTGCACCTGGGTACCGGAACCCATGGCGATGCGGCGCTTGCGCGAACCGCTGATCAAGTCAGGGTCGCGACGCTCGGCCGGGGTCATGGAGTTGATGATCGCTTCCATCTGCTTGAACTGCTTCTCGGCCGCGCCCTGGGCGTTGCCCATCTGCGACAGGTTGACGCCGCCCATGTTCGGCAGCTTGTCCATCAGCCCGCCGAGGCCGCCCATGTTCTTCATCTGCTGCAGTTGGTCACGGAAGTCTTCGAGGTCGAAGCCCTTGCCCTTCTTCAGCTTCTTGGCCAGCTTGTCGGCCTTGGCCTTGTCGATGGTCTGCTCGGCCTGCTCGATCAGACTGAGCACGTCACCCATGCCGAGGATGCGCGAGGCGATACGATCAGGGTGGAACGGCTCGAGGGCTTCGGTCTTCTCGCCCATACCGATGAACTTGATCGGCTTGCCGGTGATGGCACGCACCGACAGGGCGGCACCGCCACGGGCATCACCGTCGACCTTGGTCAGGATCACACCGGTCAGCGGCAGCGCGTCGCCGAAGGCCTTGGCGGTATTGGCGGCATCCTGGCCGGTCATGGCATCGACCACGAACAGCGTTTCGATCGGCTTGACCGCAGCGTGCAGTGCCTTGATCTCGTCCATCATGTCGGCGTCGACGTGCAGGCGGCCGGCGGTGTCGACGATCACCACGTCGATGAACTTAAGCTTGGCTTCGCGGATCGCCGCTTGCGCGATGTCCACCGGCTTCTGGCTGATATCGGACGGGAAGAAGGTCACGCCGATGTCGTTGGCCAGGGTTTCCAGCTGCTTGATCGCCGCCGGACGGTAAACGTCGGCGGACACCACCATCACGCTTTTCTTCTTGCGCTCTTTCAGGTGGCGCGCCAGCTTGCCGGCGGTGGTGGTCTTACCGGCACCCTGCAGGCCGGCCATCAGCACGACTGCGGGTGGTGCGGCGTTGAGCGTCAGCTCTTCGTTGGCCGCGCCCATCAGGCGCTCCAGCTCGGCCTGGACGATCTTGACGAAGGCTTGGCCTGGGGTGAGGCTGCGCGACACTTCGGTGCCGACCGCGCGCTCCTTGATGCTGTTGACGAAATCCTTGACCACCGGCAGGGCAACGTCGGCCTCGAGCAGGGCCATGCGCACTTCGCGCAGCGTGTCCTTGATGTTGTCTTCGGTCAGCTTGGCCTTGCCGGTGACATGGCGCAGCGTCTGTGACAGGCGGTCGGTCAGGTTTTCGAACATGGTGATCCTTTCAGGCCCAGTGAAGCCGAGGTTTTTCAGGCGCCCAGGTGGAAATGCACACGCGCTGGGCACAACAAGGCGGCGATTATAGCGGAGAGCGGCGCTGGCGCACACCTTGGTGCAGAGGCTCTGGATAATCGGTGGCCTGGATGTCGTCTTCGCGGGTAAACCCGCTCCCACAGGTTCAGCGCAACCCTTGTGGGAGCGGGTTTACCCGCGAAAAGGCCGGCGCAGCGAAGCAGTCTTCCTTGCCCACCGCGTTCTATGCCAAACTCCGTCCCTTTAAGGCTTGCCTGCCAGGACTTATGCTCTCTTCACCCAGCCTCATTCCCAACCTGATCGCCGCCTTCCTTTATCTGGCCGCGACCGTCTACCAGGCCACCGGCCTGGCCCGTGGCGCCCGCGCCGACAAGCGGCTGCTCGGCCTGCTCGGCGCACTGGCGGTGCTCGCCCAGGGCGGCGCGCTGTTCTTCCAGCTGATCACCCCGCTGGGCCTGAGCCTGGACTTCTTCAGCGCCGCCAGCCTGATCGCCGTGGCGGTGATCGGCCTGACGCTGATCGCCTGCCTGAGCATTCCGGTGGAAAACTTGCTGGTGCTGCTGTTCCCGCTCGGTGCCGTAACCGCGCTGCTGGCGCAGTTCGCCCCGCCCGGCACGGTGCCGCTGATCAATGAAGAGCCAGGCATCCTCGCGCACATCCTGCTGTCGATCCTCGCCTATGGCCTGTTCACCATCGCCGTGTTCCAGGCCCTGCTGCTGTTGCTGCAGGACCACCAGCTCAAGCACAAGCACCCCTCCGGGCTGATCCGCAACTTCCCACCGCTGCAGACCATGGAAAGCCTGCTGTTCGGCTTCCTCTGGGCCGGCTGGGGGCTGCTGTCGCTGTCGCTGATCTCCGGCTGGCTGTTCCTCGACAACCTGTTTGCCCAGCACCTGGTGCACAAGACCCTGCTGGCCTGCGTGGCGTGGATCGTGTTCAGTGTGTTGCTGTGGGGCCGCACCCGCCTGGGCTGGCGTGGCCACAAGGCGATCCGCTGGACCCTCGCCGGTTTCTGCCTGCTGATGCTGGCCTATTTCGGCAGCAAGCTGGTCCGCGAATTCATCTTGCATATCTGACGGCCGCCCATGGATACCCTGCCGTACGCCCCGCTGCTCGGCACACTGGTACTGGCACTGCTATGGTCAGCGCTGTTCACTGCCGTGGACTGCGCTCGCCAGCAACAGAACGGCCACGCCGACCCGACCTTGCCCGCCCAGGCCCTGGTGCTCTGCGCCAGCCTCGGCAAGCTGCTGGTACTGGGCCTGGCCTGCCTGATCGGCCAGCGCTACAGCGGCGAACACGGTTTCTGGCTCGCCGGGCTGGCCGCTACCGCAGCCTTGCTGGTGCTCGCCGAGTACCTGCCGCGACGCCTGGCGCGGCGCAATCCGCAGGCATTCATCAGCCTTGGCGCCAGCCTGCTCAAGGTACCGCTGACCGCACTGCAACCCTTGGCCTGCCTGCTCGACGGCTGCGCCAGGTTGATCCTGCGCCCGTTCCGCGTGCAGCCCATCGCGGTGGCGCTGCACCCGCAGGAAGACGACTTCGATGATGACGAGCAGCATGCCCCGTCCCGCAATGGCTTGCTGGAAGGCTTGCAGGCCCTGGACAAGATCACCGTCAACGACATCCTGGTACCGCGCAACGAAGTCGACGGCATCAACCTCGACGACCCCATCGAGCGCATCGTCGAGCAACTGATCGTCAGCCGCCACACCCGCCTGCCGGTCTATCACAACGACATCAACCAGGTGGAAGCGGTACTCAACACCAAGCTGATCAGCCACCTGCTGCCGCGTGCCGAACTCACCTTCGAAAAGCTCCAGGCCGCTTGCTACGAGCCCTACTTCGTCCCCGAAAGCACGCCCCTGCAGATGCAGCTGCTGAACTTCCACAAGCAACAGCGGCGCATGGGCGTGGTGGTGGACGAGTACGGCGAAGTGCTGGGCATCGTCACCCTCGAAGATATCCTCGAAGAGATCGTCGGTGAATTCGAAGACGAACACAGCCTCGACAACCCGCACGTGCACCCGCAGGGCGATGGCCGCTTCATCATCGAGGGCACCGCCTCGCTGCGTGAAATCAACCGCACCCTCGGCTGGCACCTGCCCTGCGATGGCGGGCCGAAAACCCTCAACGGCCTGGTCACCGAGGCACTGGAAAGCATCCCGGCAACGGCGGTATGCCTGAAGATCGGCCGTTATCGCCTGGAAATCCTCGAAACCGAGGACAATTGCGCCAGCAAGGTGCTGGTCTGGACCGTGACCCGATAGTTATACTCGGCCAACGCTTACCCAGCCCTGCCGTCCCGCCTGCTACCCGCACCCGGCGCCCCACGGCCAGTGCGCAGCACTGACACGCCCCACGGCCCTGCGTCACCACCCCGAACAGCGCCCGCCCCTCCCTACCCCCTGGGCTATCGTCAGTCACGCGACTCACAACAATACGCTCCGGCTCCCGTGTGCCCGCCACATGGGCCGTGCCCCATGGAGCATCGACTGTCAGGGACCTACGCATGACTACCAGCAGCACCTACGCCGAACCTGCCTCGGCGGCCCCGGTCAACTCGCCTGCGCGGGTGGCCACCGCCAGTTTCATCGGCACCGCCATCGAGTTCTACGATTTCTACGTCTACGCCACCGCCGCCGCCCTGGTGATCGGGCCGGTGTTCTTCCCGTCCGGGTCAGGCACCGCGCAGATGCTCGCGGCCTTCCTCACCTTCGGCATCGCGTTCCTCGCCCGGCCACTGGGCTCGGCGCTGTTCGGCCACTTCGGCGACCGTATCGGGCGCAAGTCGACCCTGGTCGCTTCGCTGTTGCTGATGGGGGTCTCGACCACGCTGATTGGCGTGCTGCCGGGCTATGACAGCATCGGCGTGTGGGCGCCGATCCTGCTCTGCATCCTGCGCTTTGGCCAAGGCCTGGGCCTGGGCGGCGAATGGGGTGGCGCGGCGCTGCTGGCCACCGAGAACGCCCCCGAAGGCAAGCGCGCCTGGTTCGGCATGTTCCCGCAACTGGGCCCCTCGATCGGCTTTTTGGCCGCCAACGGCCTGTTCCTCACCCTGGCCCTGGTGCTCAGCGACGAGCAGTTCCGCGACTGGGGCTGGCGCATTCCGTTCCTGCTCAGCGCCGCGCTGGTGCTGGTCGGCCTGTACGTGCGCCTGAAACTCGAGGAAAGCCCGGTATTCGCCAAGGCTGTTGCGCGCCAGGAGCGGGTCAAGATGCCGGTGGTCGAGCTGTTCGCCCAGTACTGGCTACCGACCCTGCTGGGCGCGGCGGCGATGGTGGTGTGCTATGCGCTGTTCTACATCTCTACGGTGTTTTCGCTGAGCTACGGCGTGTCGACGCTGGGCTACAGCCGCGAGACCTTCCTCGGCCTGCTGTGCTTCGCCGTGGTGTTCATGGCCCTGGCCACGCCACTGTCGGCCTGGCTCAGCGACCGCTACGGGCGCAAGCCGGTATTGATCGTCGGTGCGCTGCTGGCCATCGCCTCGGGCTTCGCCATGGAGCCGCTACTGACCTCGGGCTCGACCACTGGCGTGGCCTTGTTCCTGAGCATCGAGCTGTTCCTGATGGGGGTGACCTTCGCGCCGATGGGCGCCTTGCTGCCAGAGCTGTTCCCAACCCACGTGCGCTACACCGGCGCCTCGGCGGCCTACAACCTGGGCGGCATCGTCGGCGCCTCGGCGGCACCGTTCTTTGCCCAGAAGCTGGTGAGCATGGGGGGGTTGAGCTGGGTGGGGGGGTATGTGTCGGCGGCGGCGGTGATCAGCCTGATTGCCGTGTTGTGCCTGAAAGAAACCCGCAATACCGAGCTTTGAACCGCTGAAACAATCGCGGGGCAAGCCCGCTCCCACGCCTTGCAGCTATTGGCGTGGGAGCGGGCTTGCCCCGCGATGCATTTCAGATCAGAACTCGACCTTGACCGCCTGCGAGGCGCGGGTCGCCTTGGCCCGGGCGGCCTCGACCGACTCGTCGCGCGCCAGGCACACGCCCATGCGGCGAGTGCCGTTGATCTCAGGCTTGCCGAACAGGCGAATGGCGGTATCCGGCTCGCTCAGGGCGGCGCCAAGGTTGGCGAAGCTGGTCTGCTGCGACTGGCCTTCGGGCAGGATCACCGCCGAAGCCGACGGGCCGAACTGGCGCACCACCGGGATCGGCAGACCGAGGATCGCCCGGGCATGCAGGGCGAACTGCGACAGGTCCTGGGAAATCAAGGTCACCAGGCCTGTGTCGTGCGGGCGCGGCGACACTTCGCTGAACCACACCTGGTCGCCCTTGACGAACAGCTCGACGCCGAACAGGCCACGCCCACCCAGGGCGTCGGTGACCGCCTGGGCCACCCGCTGCGACTCAGCCAGGGCTTTCGGGCTCATGGCCTGAGGCTGCCAGGATTCCTGGTAGTCGCCCTTCTCCTGACGGTGGCCGACCGGCTCGAGGAAGGTGGTGCCGCCCACATGGCGCACGGTCAGCAAGGTGATTTCGTATTCGAAGTCGATGAAGCCCTCGATGATCACCCGGCCCTTGCCGGCGCGGCCGCCTTCCTGGGCGTAGTCCCAGGCCTTGCGCAGGTCATCGGCGCTGCGCAGCAGGCTCTGGCCCTTGCCCGACGAGCTCATCACCGGCTTGACCACGCACGGGTAGCCGAGGTCGGCGACGGCCTTGCTGTAGTCCTCGAAGGTGTCGGCGAAGTGGTAAGGCGAGGTCGGCAGGTCCAGCTCTTCGGCGGCCAGGCGGCGGATGCCTTCGCGGTTCATGGTCAGTTGGGTGGCGCGGGCGGTGGGAACGACATTGAAGCCTTCGTTCTCAAGCTCCACCAGGGTGGCGGTGGCGATGGCCTCGATCTCGGGGACGATGTAGTGCGGCTTTTCCGCCTCGATCACCGCGCGCAGGGCCACGCCGTCGAGCATGTTGATCACGTGGCTGCGGTGCGCGACCTGCATGGCCGGGGCATTGGCGTAACGGTCGACGGCGATCACCTCGACGCCCAGGCGCTGCAGCTCGATCACCACTTCCTTGCCCAGCTCGCCGCAGCCGCACAGCAGTACACGGGTCGCGGTGGGCGACAATGGGGTTCCGATACGGGTCATTTCAGGTCCTCGAAGGCGTCCGGGGCCGCGCCACGCTGGCTGCCGCCCGCTGAAAATTGGACCCGCATTCTACATCAGGATGCGACCACCGCGCGCCGGGCGCGCCAGGCCATGATCAGCCACACCGCGGTGACCCCGGCGAACTTCGACGCCAGCGCCGTGCCGATCACCACGGGGGTCAATGCGCCAATCATGCCGAAGAAGATGAAGGTGTCCACCGGGATGCTCAGCGCCGAGCTCAGCCACAGGCGGTCGCGCAGGGGCCGGCGGGTGACGCTGAATACCAGCCAGTCGATCAGTTCGGAGACGAAGAACGCCGTAGCGCTGGCCAGGGCGATGGCAGGCTCCGAGGTGGCATACGAGAGCACCAGCGCCACCAGCATGGCCAGCAGCGCACCATGGCCGTAGCGGGTCTGCACCATGTCGCGCAGGATGAACACCAACCCGCCCCAGGCGGACCAGATCACATCCAGGTGCGGCGCGCTGGAGAAGGCGTAGTTGATCAGCACCACGCTGCTGATATAGGCGATGAGATAGAACATGGTCTGCATGTGTGGTGGGCAAGCCGCACAGATTACTTGAATTTGCAGTCAGCGCCAGACTCTTCGCGGGTAAACCGCAGCGGCGAACCGCCGCTCCCACAGGTTTTTCGGTAAGCCTGTGGGAGCGGGCTTGCCCCGCGAATGAAACCGCAACGGTTCACAAGCCGATGATCAGCCCCGCCGCCACTGCCCGCTCATGGCAGCGTTTGAGCACCTCACGGCGCTCCTGGTTGTCCATCCGCCCCCAGCGAGTGATCTCGCTCACCGTGCGCTGGCACCCGGTGCAGATATCCTGCTCGTCCAGGGCGCAAACACTGACGCAGGGCGAGGCCACGGGCCGTTCGTCAGTCTTCATCGAGCACCAGCTCACGGGCGTAACGCTGGGCTTTGTGCACGTAATGCGCAGCGCTGGCTTCGAGCATGCGCTGCTGCTGCTCGGTCAGCTCGCGCACCACCTTGCCAGGCGAGCCCATTACCAGCGAGCCGTCGGGGATTTCCTTGCCTTCCGGGATCAGCGCATTGGCGCCGATGATGCAGTGCTTGCCGATGCGCGCACCGTTGAGGATCACCGCGTTGATGCCGATCAGGCTGTAGTCGCCCACCGTGCAGCCATGCAGCATGGCGTTATGGCCGATGGTCACGCCCTTGCCGAGGGTCAGCGGCGAGCCCATGTCGGTGTGCATCACCGTGCCGTCCTGGACGTTGCTGTCCTCGCCGATGTCGATCAGCTCGTTGTCGCCGCGCAGCACCGCGCCGAACCACACGCTGGCACGCGCCTGCAGGCGTACCTTGCCGATCAGCGTGGCATTGGGCGCGGCCCAGCTGGTGGGATGGGTCTCGACCCGCAGGTCGCCCAGGCGGTATTTCATGTGTCGCTCCTCACGGTTGAACGCCGGTGGCGGGGTGTGCCCCGCTCAGTTCTGGATGAAACGCTCTGGCGGCTTGTGCAGGCTGATGCCGGCATCGAACAGCAGGTTGACCAGTTCGACGATCATGATCGCCGACAGCCCCCAGATCTTGTAGTCGCCATAGCGGTAGCTGGGCACGTACCAGCTGCGGCCCTGGTAATCGATACGGTGGGTGTGGTCGCGCGGGTCCTGGCGAAAGAACGCCAGCGGCACCGTGAATACGGCGGCAATTTCCGCATCGTTGGCGTGATACTCGACGTAATCGGGGATCACCCCGACGAATGGCGTCACCTTCAGGCCATGCAAGGAGATCAGCGGGCTGAGCGGGCCGATCACCTCGACCAGGCCGGGTGGCAGGCCGATCTCTTCTTCTGCTTCACGCAGGGCCGTGAACACCAGGTCCGGGTCTTCCGGATCGCGCCGCCCGCCAGGGAACGCCACTTCGCCACCGTGGGTGGACAAGCCCTTGGCACGCAGGGTGAGCACCAGCTCGGGCTCATCGCTGCGGGTGATGGGTAACAGCACTGCCGCTTCCGGAAAGCGGCTGTCCACCTGCAGTGACGCAGGGGTGTGGTTGCTCATTCGGCGAAGAAGCTCGTCCAGCATTACGCACTCTCGATTCCAAGGCCTGCCGTGCATGATGCACCAAAGCCTGCGGGCACCCAAGCCCTGCCCCGGGCTGCTTGCAGTGGGCCGACCGCGCGCGCCAAGATAGCCAGACCCCACAGGAATGATGAAAGCATGAAATTCTGCAGCGCGTGCGGCCAGCCGGTCATCCAGCGAATCCCCGAGGGCGACAGCCGCCCAAGGTATGTGTGCGACCACTGCCAGACCATCCATTACCAGAACCCCAACATCGTTGCCGGGGTGTTGCCCACCTGGGGCAGCCAGGTGCTGCTGTGCCGCCGAGCCATCGAGCCACGCCGCGGCTTCTGGACCTTGCCCGCTGGCTTCATGGAGAACGGCGAGACCCTCGACGCCGCCGCTCGTCGCGAAACCGTCGAAGAGGCCTGCGCCCGGGTAACGCAAATGAGCCTGTACCAGTTGTTCGACCTGCCGCACATCAACCAGGTGCACGTGTTCTTCCGCGCGGAACTGGCCGACCTGGACTTCGCCGTCGGCGTCGAGAGCCTGGAGGTGCGATTGTTCGAGGAACACGAGGTGCCTTGGGATGAGCTGGCTTTCCGCACCGTCACACGCACACTAGAATGCTACTATCGCGACCGCGTCAGGCAGCACTACCCGATAGGCCATGAATACCTGCCGCCGATGAATGTCGCGTCGTCCACCACTTAAGTTTTCAGGGATACGGTTTCATGCGCTGGTTGCTTGCCCTCTTCTGCCTCAGTGTCGCCTCGGTGTCGCATGCCGCGTTCACCGAAACCATCATTCGCAAGCCACAACCGGTCGTGCAGACCGTTTCACCCGCCAGCGCCGTGGTGCAGGGGCCGTTGATCGACAAAGTGCTGGTGCTCAAGTCCGAACGGCGCCTGCAACTGATCAGCCGTGGCGAACCGCTGAAGACCTACCGCATTTCCCTGGGCAAGCAACCCAAGGGCGCCAAGGGGCGCGAGGGCGACAAGAAAACCCCCGAAGGCCTGTACTGGCTCGACTGGCGCAAGGTCAGCGACCGCTACAACCTGGCCATGCACATCTCCTACCCGAACATCACCGACGCCGCCAAAGCCCGCCGTGAAGGGGTCGAGGCCGGTGGCATGATCATGATCCACGGCACCCCGATCAACGAGGAATACCCGGAGTGGTACTTCCACACCCTCGACTGGACCGAGGGCTGCATCGCCATGCGCAACGACGACATGCGCGAGGTGTGGAGCATGGTCAAGGACGGCACACTGATCGAAATCCGCCCCTGAGCCGAGCGAATCACTCTCGGTAACATTTCTGCCAAACAATCATCACATTGGCGTCTTAAAGTCGCGGTTTGCCACAAAATCAGCGAACAAAGGACAGCCTGATGAGTCGAGACAGCGGCGACAACCTGGACCGCAACCAGAGCGGCAACCTGCCGATGGCCAGCGTCATGGACACCTACCTGAGCCGTCGGGCCGTGGTACGCGGCGGCCTTGGCGCGGCGATCGCCATGATCGCAGGCGCCGGCCTGGCCGGCTGCTTCGACAGCGGCACCAGCAGCCCTGCCCCTACGCCGAAACCTGCCACGCCCAAACTCGGCTTCCAGTCGATCAAGGGCTCGCGCACTGACGCCTGCGTCGTTGCCGCCGGCTACAGCGCCTATGTACTGGCGCCCTGGGGCACGCCACTCAACAGCAGCGGCAAACCTTGGCAAGCGGACGGCAGCAACAGCGCCGCCGATCAGGCCAATGCCATGGGCATGCACCATGACGGCATGCATTTCTTCCCCATCGACGGCAGCTCCGACGACGGCCTGCTGGCGATCAACTTCGAATACATCGACACTGCCGCGCTGCACCCGGCCGGCCCTACCATGGTCGACGGCAAACGCCCGGCCGAAGAGGTGCGCAAGGAAATCAACGCTCATGGCGCCGGTGTGGTGCGCATACGCAAGGTCGGCGGGCGCTGGCAGGTCGTCGACAACGACCCGCTGAACCGGCGCTTCACCACCGCCACGGTGATGGACATCGCCGGCCCCCTGCGTGGCACAGAGCACGTCAAGACCCGCTTCTCGCCCAGTGGAATGGAATGCCGTGGCACCAACAACAACTGCGGCAACGGCTATACCCCCTGGGGCACCTACCTGACCTGCGAGGAGAACTGGCCGGGCATCTTCGTCAACACCGCTACCCGCCCTGCCGACCAGGTGCGCATCGGCGTCTCCGCCACCACGGGCCAATACAGCTGGGAAACCGCCGCCGGTGACGCCAGCGAGTTCGACGACGAATTCGCCCGCTTCAACCTCACCCCGAGCGGTGCCAGCGCCAGCGACGACTTCCGCAACGAGGCCAGCACCTACGGCTACATCGTCGAGATTGACCCGTACAACAGCGCCACCCGTGCGGTGAAGCGCACCGCGCTGGGCCGATTCCGCCACGAGGGCTGCTGCCCGGGCCTGGCCATGGCCGGCAAGCCGCTGGTCTGGTACACCGGCGACGACTCCAACAACGAGTACCTGTACAAGTTCGTCTCGGACGCGCCGTGGGACCCGGCCGACGCCAAGCCTGCCGACCGCCTGGCCACCGGCGCCAAATACCTGGACAAGGGCAAGCTCTACGTGGCGCGCTTCGATGCCGACGGCAAGGGTGTGTGGCTGCTGCTCGATGCCGCAACCGCCACCACGGACGGCGCCACCCTGGGGGCACGTTATGGCGACCTGGCCGGCATCATCCTCAATACCCGTGGCGCCGCCGACGCCGTGGGCGCAACGCCGATGGACCGCCCCGAATGGACCGCCGTCAATCCGCTCAATGGCGACGCCTACCTCACCCTGACCAACAACAGCGCGCGCAGCCCGGACAAGGTCGATGCGGCCAACCCGCGCGGCCCCAACCGCCACGGCCACATCATCCGCTGGCACGAAAGCGACGATCACCAGCGCTTCAGCTGGGACATCTTCGTGTTCGGCGCCAACGCCGCCGGTGGCCCCGACATCAACCGCTCCGGCCTGACCGAGATGAACCAGTTCGCCAGCCCCGACGGCATGCGCTTCGATAGCCGCGGCGTGCTGTGGTTCGAGACCGACAACGGCGAACAGAGCGTGACCAGCTATACCAACGACCAGCTGCTGGCGGTGATTCCCACCGACCTGGTGGATGGCAGCGGCAGGCAGATTCCGGTCAACCCCAGCAACCAGGCGGACCTGCGTCGCTTTTTCGTCGGGCCCAATGGCTGCGAGGTGACGGGTATCACTTTCACGCCGGATAACAAGACCTTGTTCGTCAATATCCAGCACCCGGAGAACTGGCCGTCCACCGATGTGGCGACCGTTGTCACGGCTGCGGGTAGCAAGGTGCGGCCGCGCTCATCGACCGTGGTGATTCAGCGGCTTGATGGCGGGGAGATAGGCACGGCCTGAAACGCATCGCGGGGCAAGCCCGCTCCCACGGGCCTGTATGGCACGTAGGAGCGGGCTTGCCCCGCGATGGAGAGTGCGGCGAACTTCAGAAATCGGCCAGCGGCCAGACCTCGTAGGCCGGTGTTTCGTAGGGGTGACTGCGCTTGAGCGCGCCGACGACCTCAACGATCAGCTCGTCAGCCACCACCAGCTCCACCTTCCACTCCTCGACCACCTCGACCTGGCCGGCCTGCCCGAGGTACGGCTGGCTGCCGTCCAACGGGCGGAACTGGCCCTGGCCGAGGGTCTGCCAGGCGCAGTGGTCATAGTCGCCGATGCGTCCGCCACCAGCGGCGAACACAGCGGCCTTGACCTCTTCGACATGGCTGTCAGGGACGAAGAAGGCGAGCTTGTGCACCCTTAGTTCACCCAGACGCGCGCGTTACGGAACATGCGCATCAGGGCCGCGTCTTCCTGCCACTCGTCCGGGCGCCAGGAGTTCTGCACGGCACGGAACATACGCTCCGGGTGCGGCATCATGATGGTCACGCGGCCGTCGCGGCTGGTGAGGCCGGTGATCCCGCGCGGCGAGCCGTTCGGGTTGGCCGGGTAGGCTTCGGTGACCTTGCCGTGGTTGTCGACGTAGCGCAGGGCCACACAACCGGACAGGTCGGCTTCCAGCAGTGCCTCTTCGCTTGCGAACTCGGCATGGCCTTCACCGTGGGCGATGGCGATCGGCATGCGCGAACCGGCCATGCCCTGCAGGAAGATCGAGTTGGACTTCTGCACCTCGACCATGGCCACGCGCGCCTCGAACTGCTCCGAGCGGTTGCGCACGAAGTGAGGCCAGTACTCGGTGCCCGGGATCAGTTCGTGCAGGTTGGACATCATCTGGCAACCGTTGCACACACCCAGGGCGAAGCTGTCGGTACGCTCGAAGAACGCCTGGAAGGCATCGCGGGCACGGGCGTTGAACAGCGCCGACTTGGCCCAACCTTCACCGGCACCGAGCACGTCGCCGTAGGAGAAGCCACCGCAGGCCACCAGGCCTTTGAACGCTTCGAAATCGACACGGCCGGCGAGGATGTCGCTCATGTGCACGTCGACGGCAGCAAAGCCTGCGCGGTCGAAGGCGGCAGCCATCTCGACCTGGCCGTTGACGCCCTGCTCGCGCAGGATCGCCACTTGCGGGCGCACACCTTTCTTGATGTACGGGGCGGCGATGTCGTCGTTGACGTCGTAGCCGAGCTTGACCGACAGGCCAGGGTTGTCTTCTTCGAGCAGCAGGTCGAATTCCTGGTCGGCGCAGTCGGCGTTGTCGCGCAGGCGCTGGACCTGGTAGCTGGTCTCGGCCCACTGACGCTGCAGCAGGCGACGATCACCCTTGAACAGTTCCTCACCTTCGAAGTTGATCAGGACTTCGCCGTTGTTGATCGGCTGGCCGATCACCGCGACGCAGTCTTCACCCAGCCCGGCGGCGCTGAACTGTGCCAGCACTTCACCGGTGGCGTCCTGACGCACCTGGATCACCGCACCCAACTCTTCGTTGAAGAGGATCGCAGCAACCTTTTCACGCTTGCTGGTCAGGGTGTTCAGTTCCAGCTCGAGGCCGCAGTGGCCAGCAAACGCCATTTCCAGCACGGTGGTCATCAGGCCGCCGTCGGAACGGTCGTGGTAGGCCAGCAGGTGACCGTCTTCGTTGAGGCCCTGGATCACGGCGAAGAACGCCTTGAGGTCTTCGGCGTCGTCGACGTCAGGGGCGGCACTGGCCAGCTTGCCGTGGGTCTGCGCCAGGATCGAGGCGCCCATGCGATTCTGGCCACGACCCAGGTCGATCAGGATCAGGTCGGTTTCGCCCTTGTCCATGCGCAATTGCGGGGTCAGGGTCTTGCGGATGTCGGTGACCGGGGCGAAGCCGGTGATGATCAGCGACATCGGCGAGGTGACGCTCTTCTCGGCGCCCGCTTCGCTCCACTTGGTCTTCATCGACATCGAGTCTTTGCCGACCGGGATGGTGATACCCAGTTCAGGGCACAGCTCCATGCCCACGGCCTTGACGGTGTCGTACAGACGGGCGTCTTCACCCGGGTGACCAGCGGCGGACATCCAGTTGGCCGACAGTTTGATGTCGGACAGTTTCTCGATACGCGAGGCAGCCAGGTTGGTCAGGGTTTCGCCGATGGCCATGCGACCGGACGCCGGGGCATCCAGCAGTGCCAGCGGAGTACGCTCGCCCATGGCCATGGCTTCGCCGGTGTAGACGTCGAAGCTGGTGGCGGTGACGGCGCAGTCGGCCACCGGGACCTGCCAAGGGCCGACCATCTGGTCGCGGGCGACCAGGCCGGTAATGGTGCGGTCGCCGATGGTGATCAGGAAGCTCTTGCTGGCCACGGCCGGGTGACGCAGGACGCGCTCGACGGAATCGGCCAGGGCCAGGGTGCTCGGGTCGAACTCATCGCCCAGCTCGGCTTCGCGGGTCACCGAACGGTGCATGCGCGGCGGCTTGCCCAGCAGCACGTCCAGCGGCATGTCCACCGGGGTGTTGGCGAAGTGGCTGTCGGTGACGGTCAGGTGCGGTTCTTCGGTGGCTTCGCCAACGACCGCGAACGGGCAGCGCTCGCGCTCGCAGATGGCCTGGAAGCGCTCGAAGTCTTCGGCGCTGACCGCCAGCACGTAGCGCTCCTGCGATTCGTTGCTCCAGATCTCGTGCGGGGCCATGCCCGGCTCGTCGTTGGGCACGTTGCGCAGTTCGAAGCGGCCACCGCGGCCACCGTCGTTGACCAGCTCGGGGAAGGCGTTGGAGATACCGCCGGCACCCACGTCGTGGATGAAGGCGATCGGGTTCTTGTCACCCAGCTGCCAGCAACGGTCGATGACCTCCTGGCAACGGCGCTCCATTTCCGGGTTTTCGCGCTGTACCGAGGCGAAGTCCAGGTCGGCGGAGCTGGCGCCAGTGGCCACCGACGAAGCGGCGCCGCCGCCCAGGCCGATCAGCATGGCCGGGCCGCCGAGCACGATCAGCTTGGCGCCGACGGTGATCTCGCCCTTCTGCACGTGGTCTTCACGGATGTTGCCCATGCCGCCGGCGAGCATGATCGGCTTGTGGTAGCCGCGCACTTCTTCGCCGTGGGGGGTGTTGATGCTCTGCTCGAAGGTACGGAAGTAGCCGGTCAGTGCAGGGCGGCCGAATTCGTTGTTGAACGCAGCGCCGCCCAGCGGGCCTTCGATCATGATGTCCAGCGCGTCGACGATGCGCTCCGGCTTGCCATAGGCTTTTTCCCAAGGCTGTTCGAAGCCCGGGATACGCAGGTTGGACACGGTGAAGCCGGTCAGGCCAGCCTTGGGCTTGGCGCCGCGGCCGGTGGCGCCTTCGTCGCGGATTTCGCCGCCGGAGCCGGTGGAGGCGCCGGAGAACGGAGCGATGGCGGTCGGGTGGTTGTGGGTCTCGACCTTCATCAGGATGTGCACCGGCTCCTGTACCGCGCCGTACTGGCGGGTTTCAGGGTTCGGGAAGAAGCGGCCGGCCACCGAACCGACGATCACCGAGGCGTTGTCCTTGTAAGCGGACAACACGCCTTCGCTGTGCATCTGGTAGGTGTTCTTGATCATGCCGAACAGGCTTTTTTCCTGCTCTTCGCCGTCGATGTCCCAGCTGGCGTTGAAGATCTTGTGGCGGCAATGCTCGGAGTTGGCCTGGGCGAACATCATCAGCTCGATGTCGTTCGGGTTGCGCTTCAGGCCCTGGAAGGCATTGACCAGGTAGTCGATCTCGTCTTCGGCCAGGGCCAGGCCCAGGTCGATGTTGGCTTGCGCCAGGGCCGCGCGGCCACCGGCCAGCACGTCGACCGAGGTCATCGGCTTGGGCTGGGCGTGGCTGAACAGGTCGGCGGCGCCTTCGAGCTTGGCCAGCACGCGCTGGGTCATGCGGTCGTGCAGCTCGGCGGCGATCAGCTGGGCGTCGGCGTCGGACAGTTCACCGGCGACGTAGTAGGCGATGCCGCGCTCCAGGCGCTGGATCGACTGCAGGCCGCAATTGTGGGCGATGTCGCTGGCCTTGGAGGCCCAAGGCGAGATGGTGCCCAGACGCGGGACCACCAGGAACAGGCGGCCGGTCGGCTCCTGCACCGGCACGCTCGGGCCGTACTTGAGCAGACGGCCCAGCACCTGCTGCTGGTCGGCGGTCAGCTCGCCGTCGACGTCGGCGAAGTGGGCGAATTCGGCATACAAACCAGTAACAGCGGGGACTTTCTGGCTCAGTTGCTCGAGTAATTTACCGTGGCGAAAGGCAGAAAGGGCAGGAGCGCCGCGCAGGATCAACATCGTCGGGACAGCCTCAGGAAGGGGTGTGCTTAGAGGCCGTGCATTCTAGCCTAATTTGCAGGCTTTCGGCACCCGCTCTAAGCCAATGGTGCCGGGCGGTGGAACCGGACTTCGGGGTCAGAAAAATCTGAAATATTTGTGGGTACTGACTTGCCCTGCGGTGAGATCTGAAACCCAGGCAGGCCTTCAATCGCAGGGCAATCCCGCTGCCACACCCGGCCCAATGGCGCTAATGGCGCTAATGGCGGACAATCCGCTACCAGACAACCCGCATATTGTCGAGATATGGCACCAGCAGTCCTTTGCGTATACTGCACGCTATGTTCGCCCACACTGCTTTGCGCCAGCGTTGCGCCAAATGGCTCTTCGCAACCGGACTCTTCCTGATGCTCGGTGCCTGCGTTGAAAAACCCAGCACCCTCGAACGCGTCAAGGAGGACGGCGTATTGCGCGTGATTACCCGCAACAGCCCGGCCACCTACTTCCAGGACCGCAACGGCGAAACCGGCTTCGAGTACGAGCTGGTCAAGCGTTTTGCCGACGACCTTGGGGTGAAGCTGCAGATCGAGACCGCCGACAACCTCGACCAACTGTTCGACCAGCTGGGCAAGCCGTCCGGCCCGGTGCTGGCCGCCGCCGGCCTGGTCAGCAGCGAGCGGCGCGCCACCCAGGCAAGGTTCTCCCACCCCTACCTTGAAGTCACGCCCCAGGTCATCTACCGCAATGGCCGTTCGCGCCCCACCAATGCCAAAGGCCTGGTGGGCAAGAAGATCATGGTGCTCAAGGGCAGCAGCCACGCCGACCAGCTGGCGGAACTGAAAAAGCAGAACCCGGGCCTGGAATACGAAGAGTCCGACGCCGTCGAGGTGGTCGACCTGCTGCGCATGGTCGACGAAGGCCAGATCGACCTGACCCTGGTCGACTCCAACGAGCTGGCGATGAACCAGGTCTACTTCCCCAACGTACGCGTGGCCTTCGACCTGGGCGACAGCCGCGACCAGCGCTGGGCGGTGGCCGCCGGTGACGACAACAGCCTGCTCAACGAGGTCAACGAGTTCCTCGACAAGGCGCAGAAGAACGGCACCCTGCAGCGCCTTAAAGACCGTTACTACGGCCACGTCGATGTACTCGGCTACGTGGGCGCCTACACCTTCGCCCAGCACCTGCAGCAGCGCCTGCCCAAGTACGAAAAGCACTTCAAGAGCTACGCCAAGGTCGAGCAAGTGGACTGGCGCCTGCTGGCGGCCATCGGCTACCAGGAATCCATGTGGCAACCAGAGGTCACCTCCAAGACCGGCGTGCGCGGCCTGATGATGCTCACCCAGCGCACCGCCCAGGCCATGGGGGTGTCCAACCGCCTCGACCCCAAGCAGAGCATCCAGGGCGGTGCCAAGTACTTCATGAAAATCAAGGAAGAGCTCGACGACAGCATCAAGGAGCCCGACCGCACCTGGTTCGCCCTGGCCGCCTACAACGTCGGCGGCGGCCACCTGGAAGACGCCCGCATCCTGGCCAAGCGCGAGAAGCTCGACCCGAACAAGTGGCTGGACGTGAAGAAGATGCTGCCGCGCCTGTCGCAGAAGCAGTGGTACAGCAAGACCAAGTACGGCTATGCCCGTGGCGGAGAGCCTGTGCACTTCGTGGCCAACATCCGCCGTTACTACGACATCCTCACCTGGGTGACCCAGCCGCAGCTCGAGGGCCAGGTGGCCGAAGGCAACCTGCATGTGCCAGGGGTGAACAAGGACAAGCCGGCGGAGCAGTCGCCGGCTATGTGAATGATCGCGGGGCAAGTCGCAGCGGCGCACCGCCGCTCCCACGAGGTTGTTGCCTGCGTGGGAGCGGCGGTGCGCCGCTGCGACTTGCCCCGCGATTGAGCTACCCCTTCGCCCGCCTGGCCTTGAAGAACTCACTCAAGATCGCCCCGCACTCCTCGGCCAACACCCCACCCTCGACCATCACCCGATGGTTGAGAAAGCCCTGCCCGAAGAACTGCCCCTGGCTCTGCACGATGCCGGCCTTGGGCTCCAGCGCGCCAAACACCACCCGTGCCACCCGCGAATGGACGATCAACCCCGCACACATGCTGCAGGGCTCCAGGGTTACGTAAAGGGTGCTGCCCGGCAGCCGGTAGTTGCTGGCGGACTTCGCCGCAGCACGGATGGCAACCATCTCGGCATGGGCGCTGGGGTCGCTGTCGATGATCGGCCGGTTGTAGCCCTGGCCGATCACCTGGCCGTGCTGCACCAGCACCGCACCCACCGGCACTTCGCCCAGGCTCGCGCCTTCGGCGGCCAGTTGCAGCGCCAGGCGCATGAATTCCTGATCGCGGCTGCGATCGATGATCTGTGGGCGCATCAGACCACCGCAATCGCGGCCATCAGGCCGGTTTCCATGTGGTCGATGACATGGCAATGGAACATCCAGGTCCCCGGGTTATCGGCCACCAAGGCCACCTGGGCACGCTCGTTCTTGCCCAGCAGGTAGGTGTCGGTGAACCACGGCTCGACGATCTTGCGGCGATTGGACGCGATCACCTTGAAACTCATGCCATGCAGGTGGATCGGGTGCTGGTACTGGGTCATGTTCTTCAGCTCGAAGATGTAGCTCTTGCCCTTCTGCAGCGTGGCGATCGGTCGGTCGGCGCAGGTCTTGTCGGTGATGTCCCAGGCCTGGCCGTTGATCTGCCACAGGCTCGGCGGCTTGCCGTTGTCGGTGTTCACCGAGACCTTGCCGACCCATTCGAAGTTGAAGTTGAGCTTCTCGGCATTGTCCAGGTCCGGCTCGGCAATCGGGTTGGCCGGCAGCGCCCTGGGCCAGTCGCCCGGAGCCTGGCTGCTGGCCACCGAACGCAGGGTACCCAGGCGCACGAAGCCGTCACGCAGGGAAATCTCCTCGCCCGCCTCGGGGATACGGATGGCCAGGCAGATCCGCATGCCCGGCCCGAGCCAGTAATCGTCGTCCAGCGGACGCGGCGTGACCGGGTTGCCATCGAGGGCGTAGATCATCGCCTCGCAGTTGCCCTTGAGGTTGAGACGGTAGGTCCAGGTGTTGTCCAGGTTCAGCAGGCGCACCCGCACCACCTGCCCGGCCGGCAGCTCGGTCACCGAGTCGGGCTGGCCATTGATGGTGATCAGCCGGCCTGCGGTGCCGTTGCGCGCAGCCTCGCGCGGCACGCTGAAGGGCATCCAGGCGCCCTGCTCGTCGACATGCCAGTTTTTAAGGCTGAGGGTGCGCTCGTGGGCAAAGCCGGTCGGCTCGCGCTCCTCGACGATCAGCGGGCCGACCAACCCACGGCCAAGCTCTTCGGAGCTGCTGACGTGCGGGTGGTACCAGTAACTGCCCGCATCCGGCACCTTGAACTTGTAGTCGAAGTACTCGCCCGGCTTGACCGGCAACTGCGACACATAAGGCACACCGTCCATTTCCAGCGGCAGGCGGATGCCGTGCCAATGAATGGTGGTTTCCACCGGCAGGTGGTTGATGAAGCGCACCCGCAACCAGGTGCCCTGGCGCACCCGCAGCTCGGTACCCGGCGCCGACGGGCCGAAGGCCCAGGCCTCGGTCTTGAAACCCGGCACCAGTTCGACATCCAGGGGTGCGGCGATCAGCTCGTAGTCGTGCCCGGCGTTGTCATCCTCGACCTTGCCCAGCCAGTAGCGCGCTGCGCCCCCGGCGCCCAGGCCTACCACCACCAGGCCGGTCAGGCCCTTGAGCATTTGTCGACGGGTAAAGGACATCGGTGCGGGTACCTCGTTCTCGCGCAATCAGTCTGCCAGCAGCGGCTGGCGATGAAGGGCGAATACGATACACCTGCATTTGCGAAATATTAAGTGAAGTCTTGTCGCAGCCTTGTACAACGCCACCCCGGGGCTTTCTTGCCCAAACAGGGACGCGCTGCTTAAGTGATGTCATTGGCCTGTGCAGGGACTCGGGGAGCGAAGCACCATGGAGCGAAGAAACCATCTGCTTGAGGTTGCGCTGCTGTTTGCCGTTGCGCTGCTGCTGGTGCCGAAGATCATCCTGATCAGCTACTTCTCCAACCGCTGGATCGACACCGACCTTGCCAGTATTGCCCTGTACCTGCTGCAGGACCTGCTGCTGGCGGGCCTGGTCTATCTGGTCGCCGTCACCACGCTGCGCAGGCACAAGTACAACTTTTTCCTGGTCAGCATCCTGTGCGGCGCCTTGCTGCTGTTCCTGTTGATCGACATGCGTGTCAGGGAGCTCTGGCTCAAGCCGCTGGACTGGTCGCTGATCCAATACAGCCTCGAGAACGCCAGCAACCTGACGTCGGGGGCGCCGGTGTTCCTCAACCAACTGGCAGGCTTTGGCCTGACCTTCCGCTTCATCGTGTTCGTGCTGTTCCTGGCTTACCTGGCCGCTTGGGGACTGGTGGGCCTGGCCACCTACCAGGCGTTCAAGCGCCCGCCCGCCGCGCCGGCAAGGGCAGGCACACTGGGCTTGGTCGTGTTGCTGTGCGGCCTGTTGCTGGGGGCGATCTTCGCCAAGGACGCCCGTTATGACCTGAACGAGAACATCGTCACCCGCTCGCTGGTCACGGCCCTGCAGAACGCCACCCAGGTGAATACGAGCCTGCACCCCAACCTGCTGCCTTTCGAACAACCCGCTTACCCCGTGTCCGCCATCAACACCCTGCGCAAGCTGGAAAACGCACCCGCAGCAGACTTCAAGAATCTGGTGTACATCGTCCTGGAGTCGGTGCGCTGGAACAGCATTTTCGGTGCCGAGGTCCGCACCGCCCAGCGCTTCCCCACCTTCGACAGGCTTGCGCGCGAGGGCATGCTGTTCAAGTCGTATGTGACGGTGCCCCACTCCTCCAAAGGCTACTACTCGATCTTCACCGGGCAGCACGCCTACCCCGGCGTTGAAATCAAAGAGGCGATGCCGCTGCACCAGCCCGGCGTGATCCATGCACTGAAGCAGCAAAAGAACATGCAGGCCGTCGCCTTCAGCTCACTGTTCCTGCAGTTCGAAAACATGGACGGTTTCCTCAAATCCATCGGTGTTGCCAACGCCTATGCCGTCGCCGACATCGCGCCTGCCAACACACTGGCGCAGAACAACAGCAGTTTTGGCGAGAGCGACGAGCTGCTGTACGCATCCAGCATTCCCCACCTGCAGGCCATCAGCAAAACCGGCAAAGGGTTTATCGCGTTGTACTTCCCAAGCGCTGCGCACTACCCCTACGACTGCACGGGCACCTCGGCCTCGCAGTCAGCGCTGGAAAAGTACGAAACCTGCATCGAGACCACCGACACCCTGATCGGGCAGATGCTCGAGGGGTACGACAAGGCAGGCCTGCTCGACTCCACCCTGTTCGTGCTGGTAGGCGACCATGGCGAGTCGTTCGGCGAACACGGGCTGTTCATTCACAACTCGTCCATGCACGAGGAAGAAGTGACCGTGCCGCTGATTTTCTGGGCCAAGGGCAAGACCCTGGCCAAGCCGATATCGACCACCAGCCAACAGACCGACATCGCCCCTACCATTGCCGACTTCTTCGCGGTGAGCGATGCGCCGTTCAACGTACAAGGCATCAGCTTGCTCAGGGACCACGGCAAGCGGACGTTCTACATGTCGACGTTCTTCGACCAGCTGTCCTCTGCACTGGTGGAGCACCCGTACAAGTACATCTACGAGTACAGCCCGGATACCCTCGTGCGCTACCACCTCGAGGACGACCCGCAGGAGAAGAACCCTCAGCCGGTCGAAGGCGACGCGTTCACGGCCATGAAGAACCGCCTGCTGTCCTACGATGCGTACCAGAAGGCACTGTTTGCAAAAGACCCCAAGCCAGGCGAGTGATGTGCAATCATCCCCCGTCCATACGCACTCACAAGGAAGGGTCATGAAGGAACATACCTACGCGTTGACCGTGAACTGGACCGGCAATACCGGCCAGGGCACCTGCAACTACACGGCTTACCAACGGGACTTCAGCGTCGAGGCCCAGGGCAAGCCAGCGCTGCCCGGTTCGGCCGACCCGGCTTTTCGTGGCGACCGCAGCCGCTGGAACCCCGAAGACCTGCTGCTCGCCTCGGTATCGGCCTGCCACAAGCTGTGGTACCTGCACCTGTGCGCGGTGAACAACGTGAATGTGCTGGCGTACGTCGACAACCCAGAGGGCCGAATGGTCGAAGGCGATGGCGAACGCAAGGGACATTTCACGGAGATCGTGCTGCGCCCGCAGGTGGTGGTGAGCAACGATTCGGATCCGCAAGTCGCCCTGCGCCTGCATGAAGACGCCCATCACGAATGCTTCATCGCCAACTCGGTGAACTTCCCGGTGCGTTGTGAGGCGGTGATCGAGCGCGAACGCTGAAGCCAGATACGACAAGGGCGCCTTGCGGCGCCCTTGTGGCTCAACTTATTCCCACTCGATAGTGGCAGGCGGCTTGCTCGACACGTCGTAGGTGACGCGGGAGATACCGGCGATTTCGTTGATGATGCGGCCGCTGACGGTTTCCAGCAGCTCGTACGGCAGGTGCGCCCAACGTGCGGTCATGAAGTCCACGGTCTCGACGGCGCGCAGCGCCACGACCCAGGCGTAGCGACGGCCATCGCCGACGACACCCACCGACTTGACCGGCTGGAACACCACGAAGGCCTGGCTGGTCTTGTGGTACCAGTCGGCTTTGCGCAGTTCTTCGATGAAGATGTGGTCGGCGCGACGCAGGATGTCGGCGTATTCCTTCTTCACTTCACCGAGGATGCGCACGCCCAGGCCCGGGCCCGGGAACGGGTGGCGGTAGACCATGTCGTACGGCAGGCCCAGCTCCAGGCCGATCTTGCGCACTTCGTCCTTGAACAGTTCACGCAGCGGTTCGACCAGCTTGAGGTTCATCTCCTCCGGCAGGCCGCCGACGTTGTGGTGCGACTTGATTACGTGGGCCTTGCCGCTCTTGGCGCCGGCCGACTCGATCACGTCGGGGTAGATGGTGCCCTGGGCGAGGAACTGGATGTTGTCCAGCTTGCTGGCTTCGGCATCGAACACGTCGATGAAGGTGCGGCCGATGATCTTGCGCTTCTTCTCAGGGTCCGCTTCGCCTTCCAGGTTGTCGAGGAACTGCTTCTCGGCATCGGCGCGGATCACCTTGACGCCCATGTTCTCCTTGAACATGGCCATCACCTGGTCGCCTTCGTGCAGGCGCAGCAGGCCGTTGTCGACGAATACGCAGGTCAGCTGGTCGCCGATGGCGCGGTGCAGCAGCGCGGCAACCACGGAAGAGTCGACGCCGCCGGACAGGCCCAGCAGGACGTTGGCCGAACCGACCTGCTCACGCACCTGAGCGATGGCGTCTTCGACGATGTTCGACGGAGTCCACAGGGCTTCACAGCCGCAGATGTCCTGGACGAAGCGCGACAGGATGCGACCGCCCTGCTTGGTGTGGGTCACTTCCGGGTGGAACTGCACGCCGTAGTAGCCCAGGGCGTCGTCGTACATGCCGGCGATCGGGCAGCTCGGGGTGCTGGCCAGCACGTTGAAGTTGCCTGGCATCTGGGTGACCTTGTCGCCGTGGCTCATCCATACGTCCAGGCCCAGTACGCCGTCATCGTCGACGTGGTCTTCGATGCCGTCGAGCAGGCGGCTCTTGCCGACCACGTCTACACGGGCGTAGCCGAACTCGCGCAGCTCGGAACCTTCGACCTTGCCGCCCATCTGTTCGGCCATGGTCTGCATGCCGTAGCAGATGCCCAGCACCGGTACTTTCAGGTCGAACACGGCCTGCGGCGCGCGCGGGCTGTTGGCTTCGTGGACCGACTCGGGGCCGCCGGCAAGGATGATGCCGCGCGGGTTGAATTCGCGGATCGCTTCATCGTCCATGTCGAACGGGTGCAGTTCGCAGTACACGCCGATTTCGCGCACGCGGCGGGCGATCAGCTGGGTGTACTGGGAACCGAAATCGAGGATCAGGATGCGGTGAGCGTGAATGTCGAGGGCCATGACTCAATCTCGTCAGTGGAAATCGGAAACGACGCGGGGCTGTTTGTGACAGCCCCGTTCGGTAATTGCTGGAAGCCTTAGCCTACGCGGTAGTTAGGGGCTTCTTTGGTGATCTGCACGTCATGCACGTGGGACTCGGCCATGCCGGCACCGGTGATGCGCACGAACTCCGGCTTGGTACGCATCTCTTCGATGGTCGCGCTGCCGGTGTAGCCCATGGACGAACGCAGGCCGCCCATCAGCTGGTGGATGATCGCCGACAGGGCGCCTTTGTATGGCACGCGGCCTTCGATCCCCTCAGGAACAAGCTTCTCGGCACCGGCCGAGGAGTCCTGGAAGTAACGGTCGGAGGAGCCTTGCGCCTGCGCCATGGCACCCAGCGAGCCCATGCCGCGGTAAGCCTTGTACGAACGGCCCTGGAACAGCTCGACTTCACCCGGGGCTTCTTCGGTACCGGCGAACATCGAACCCATCATCACGCAGGAAGCACCGGCAACGATGGCCTTGGACAGGTCACCGGAGAAGCGGATGCCGCCGTCGGCGATCAGTGGCACGCCAGTGCCTTCCAGTGCAGCGGCGACGTTGGCGATGGCGCTGATCTGCGGCACGCCGACACCGGCAACGATACGGGTGGTGCAGATCGAGCCTGGGCCGATACCGACCTTGACGGCGTCGGCGCCGGCTTCGGCCAGGGCCTTGGCTGCAGCACCAGTGGCGATGTTGCCGCCGATCACCTGCACTTGCGGGTAGGTCTCCTTGACCCAACGTACGCGGTCGATCACGCCTTTGGAGTGACCGTGGGCGGTGTCGACCACCACCACGTCAACGCCGGCGGCGACCAGGGCGGCAACGCGCTCGCCGGTGTCCTTGCCGGTACCGACCGCGGCACCCACGCGCAGGCGACCCTGGTCGTCCTTGCTCGCCAGTGGGTAGGCCTTGGCTTTTTCGATGTCCTTGACGGTCATCATGCCCTTGAGGGCGAACTTGTCGTCGACGATCAGGACTTTTTCCAGGCGGTGCTTGTGCAGCAGCTCGCGGACTTCGTTCTTGTCGGCGCCTTCGCGCACGGTGACCAGGCGCTCTTTAGGCGTCATCACCTCGCGGACCTTGGCGTCCAGGCGGGTTTCGAAGCGCACGTCGCGGGAGGTGACGATGCCAACCAGGTCACCGTTGGCCAGGACCGGAACGCCCGAGATGTTGTTCAGGCGGGTCAGGTCGAACAGGTCGCGCACGGTGGCGTCGGCGTCGATGGTGATCGGGTCCTTGACCACGCCAGCCTCGAACTTCTTGACCTTGCGCACTTCGCCGGCCTGCTGCTCGATGGTCATGTTCTTGTGGATGATGCCGATGCCGCCTTCCTGGGCCATGGCGATGGCCAGACGCGCTTCGGTCACGGTATCCATGGCGGCGGAAACAAGGGGAATGTTCAGCTCGATGCCACGAGTCAAACGGGTCTTGAGACTGACTTCATTGGGCAGTACCTCGGAATAACCAGGTACAAGGAGGATATCGTCGAAAGTCAGGGCTTCTTGGCTGATACGCAGCATCGCGGGGGCTCCCGGGAGGGAAAAATGGAAGCGCGCCATTATACTCATCCACGGCGCGCCGCTCAATGCAAAATAAGGGCCTTCGGTCAGCCTTGTGGCAGTTTTACCTGCACCACCGCCACCGGCTGATCGAGCCAGTCGGCAAAGCTGTCGAGGAAGGCCTGGGTAAACCCGGCCTCGCCCCAGTTGTTGAAGATGAACCCCAGGTTGGAAAAGGCACATGGCTGCAGGTAAAGGAAGCCATTGATGTCGTCCTCGAAGCCGCACAACGGGCAGGTGAAGTTGTCGCTCACCCCCGGCGTCCACTCCTCCAGGCTCTCGAACAGCGGCTCGCCGACCTCGCGCCGGCACTCCGGGCAGCCGGCTTCTTCGAGGAAACCGTCGGTGGGGGTGTAGATGCAGCGCTTGAGCACCACTTCAAGGCCGTTGACCTGCTCGCCGAAGGGCAGTTTCTCCGGGTGCAGGGCAACCTTGCGCGCCCCCTCGGCCAGGGCATGGCCCATGCGATTGCCGGTGCGTCCGCAGGTGGTCAGTTGCTCCTGGACGATCTTCTCGCGCACCAGCCAGCGCAGGATGGCCCTCGAGCGGGCTTCGTGGGACGGCACGGTGGACAGTTTGGGGACGATGATGCTTTGGGTGTTCATGAACGAAACGGGCCTGCCGACTGCGGTAATGGCGCAATTCTAGCGCCTGCTCACGTGCTCAGGTAGCGACCGATCAAAGCCAGGCCGCTGGCCAGCACCAGCCAGGTGACCAGGCGCACGAAGGCTTCGCGGGACAGCTTCAGGGTCAAACGCCTGCCAACCCACAGCCCGAGGAACATCACCGGCAACAGGCAGGCGGCCAGCAACAGCAGGCTGGTATCGGCATACACACCGGCGATCAGGAACAGCGACAGGCGCACGATCGTGCTGCAACTGATCAAGGCGCTCTGGGTGGCGCGCACCTGCTCCTTCACCTCCAGCCGGGCGCTGAGGTAGATCGCATACAGGAAGCCGCCACTGCCGAACAATGCGCCGAACAGCCCGCCCACCGTGCCCATCGGTACAGCCCACAGGCCCGACAGGTTTGCCGGGCGCACTTTCACCGCCAGGCCGTAGATGGCGTAGGCCGTGACGAACAGGCCCATCAGCAGCAACAGCAGATCCGACTTCAGATGCAGCAGGAACACCACGCCCAGGGTGCAGCCCACGGCCATGCAGGGCAGCAGGCGCAGCAACTCGCTGCGCACCACATCCTTGCGTGATGGCAGCAGGTTGCCGAAGGCGGCGACGAAGTCCAGCAGTACCAATAGGGGGATGATTCGCGACAGGGGCATGAAGTGGATCAGCACCGGGCCTGCGACCAGCGCGGTACCGAAGCCGGCGATGCCGAAGACGATGTAGGCGACGGCGATCGCGAGCAGGATGGGGAGCCAGTCGAGGGGGGTGAGGGAGAGTTGGGCTAGCGTCATGCTGGGGTCTCGTCAGTCCTTGGAGGTGCATTTGTTGGGGTAGGCGGTGGGGCGAGCAAGTGTATGCCTTGAGAGTTATGGCGCCTATGAGATCGAGCGCCGCCCGCGCGGCGCTTCGCGGGTAAACCCGCTCCCACAGTTTGTTTCGGGCCAATTAT
>NZ_VZZR01000083.1:0-9699 GCF_009650555.1 Pseudomonas sp. EMN2 | reverse complement strand
ATCAGGCTCAGGCAGGGCCTTGCGGTCCAGCTTGCCGTTGGGGCTCAAAGGCAGAGCTTCGAGGTGCATGAACAGCGCAGGCACCATGTACTCCGGCAGGTGTGTCAGCAGTGCCGCGCGCAGTGTCTCGCTGCCCTGCGCTTCGCCGGTGTAGTACGCGATCAGGCGTTGATCACGAGCCATCACCACGGCTTCCTTGATGCCGGTGATGGCGGTCAAGCTGGCCTGGATTTCGCCCAGCTCGATGCGCAGGCCACGGATTTTCACCTGATCGTCGTTGCGGCCCAGGTACTCGATGTTGCCGTCGGGCAGATGGCGCGCCAGGTCGCCGGTGCGGTACAGGCGGGCGCCAGGGCGTGTGCTGAACGGGTCATCGATGAAGCGTTCGGCGGTCAGCTCGGTGCGGTTGAAGTAGCCACGTGCGACCTGCACGCCGCCGATGAACAGCTCGCCAGCCACGCCTTGCGGCACCGGCTGGCCTTGGCCATCGAGCACGTACAACGTGGTGTTGGCGATGGGCTTGCCGATTGGCGTGTTATCCGGCGCAGCGACGCAGTGCCAGGCACTGACATCCACGGCGGCTTCGGTGGGGCCGTAGAGGTTGTGCAGTTCCACGCTCGGTAACTGCGCGTGGAATCGCCGCACCAAGCTGCCCGGCAACGCCTCGCCACTGCACAGCAGGCGCTTGAGTTGGTCCGCCGCGGCTTCGCCATGGGCGAGGTACACGTCCAGCATCGACGGCACGAAGTGCAAGGTGGTGATGCCTTCGCGGCGGATGACTTGGCGCAGGTACTCCGGATCACGGTGCCCGCCCGGGCGGGCCATGACCAAACGCGCGCCGGTTTGCAGCGGCCAGAGGAACTCCCACACCGAAACGTCGAAGCTGAACGGGGTTTTCTGCAGTACCACGTCGTCAGCATCGAGGTTGTAGGCGTCCTGCATCCACAGCAGGCGGTTGACCACGCCGGCGTGCTCGTTCATCACGCCTTTAGGCAGGCCAGTGGAGCCAGAGGTGTAGATCACGTAAGCCAGATGACGCGAGGTCAGTGCTGTAACCACCGGGTTGCAGGCAGGTTGCTCGCCCCAGGTCGGCTGATCCAGGTCGATTAGCCGCCCACATTCCGGCACATGGCGCGTCGCGGCATGTACCAGCACCGCCACCGGCGCGCTGTCGGTCAGCATATGTCGCACACGTTCGGCCGGATAATCCGGATCGACCGGCACATAAGCGCCGCCGGCTTTGAGGATGGCCAGCAGCCCAACCACCATCGACAGCCCTCGTTCGACGCAGATGGCTACACGGTCGTCTGGTTTCACGCCCAAAGCAATCAGGTGATATGCCAAACGGTTGGCCTGTTCGTTGAGCTTTCGATAGCTCAAGGCGCCCTCTTCAGCCCGCACCGCCACGGCATCTGGCGTGCGTTCGACCTGCGCTTCGATCAGCCCATGCAGCGTCTGCTCAAGGTTGTAGTCCACCGCCGTGTCGTTGAATGTCAGCAGCAACCGCTTGCGCTCGTCTGCATCGGGCAACCCGGTGTGGGCTGGAATGGCCTGCGCGCCTTCGACAAAGGTCCACAGCAGCTGCTCCAGGTACCCCGCATAACGCTCGATGGTTGCCCGGTCGAACAACGCCGTGGCATAGACGATGCCCCCGGCAAAGCCCTCAACCCCCTCCCCCATGCTCAGGCTCAGGTCGAACTTGGCGATCCGCGCCTGGCTGCCCAGCGCGGTCACCGCCAGCGCACCCAGCTGCAGTGCCTGGCGCTGCGGGCTGCCCTCCCAGTCCAGCGACACCTGGTACACCGGCGTATGGGCCAGGCTGCGCTGCGGCCGCAGCGCCTCGACCACCTGCTCGAAAGGCAGATCCTGATGCGCTTGGGCCGCGAGCACAGTCGCCTTGACCTGTGCCAGCAGGCTGGCGACATCCGGCGCGCCCGAGGTTTGCACGCGCACGGCAATGGAGTTGACGAACATGCCGATCAACCCGTCCACTTCGGCCTGTCGACGGTTGGCCAGTGGCGACCCGATTACCACCTCGTCCTGGCCAGCAAGCCGCGTCAGCAATACCGCCCAGGCGGCCATGAATAGCATGTAAGGCGTGACCCCATGGCTTCGGCACAGCGCCTTGAGTTCGACGCTCAAGCGCGGGTCGAGGCAGAGCGCGACGCTGTCACCGGCATGATCCTGATGTTCAGGCCGTGGCCGGTCCCAGGGCAGGCTGATCAGCGTTGGCGCCCCGGCCAGCTGCGCGGCCCAGTAGTGCGCCTGGCGCTGCAAGGTATCGCCGCCCAGCGTGCGGCGTTGCCACAGGGCGTAGTCGAGGTACTGCACGGGCAACGCCGCTAGCGGGTCATCGCGACCTTGGCTGAATGCTTGGTAAAGCTCGTCCAGTTCACGCACCAGCACGCCCAGCGACCAGCCGTCGGCGACAAGGTGGTGCAGGGTCAGCAGCAGCACATGGTGGTCCGCCGCCAGGTGCAGCAGACGGCCACGGATCGGCAGGTCCCGGTGCAAAACGAAGGGCCGGCTGGCTTCCTGCTCGACCAGCGCAGCCAGGACCTGTTCGTCCAGGCCGGGCACCTTTACCGTGGCAAGGCTGAACGCCTCTGTTGCCAGCACCACCTGCGGTTCGCCATCCAGCCCGACGAAGTGGCTGCGCAGGCTCTCATGACGTTCCACCAGGCGCCGCAGGGCACGTTCCAGCGCCACGGCATCCAGCGTCCCTCGCAAGCGCAGGCCGATGGGGATGTGATAGGCCGCACTGCCCGGCGCCATCTGCGCCAGGAACCAGAGCCGCTGCTGGGCGAACGACAAGGGCAACGGCCCCACGCGCAGGCTTGGCTGGATGTCAGGCATCACCTGCGCGGGATGGCTGGCCAGGCTGGCGGCGACCGCAGCCAGGCGGTCGTCCGCGAACAAATCAGCCAAGGCCAGTTCCAGGCCCTGCCGCTGACGAATCTGGGCCAGCATGCGCATGGCCAGCAGCGAGTGGCCGCCCAGCTCGAAGAAGCGATCGTCACGCCCGACCCGCTCGACCTGCAGCAGGTCGCACCACAGCTGGGCCAGCAGTTGCTCCTGCTGACCTTGAGGCGCTTCATAGGCTGCTCCAGCGAAATCTTGCGGACCCGGCTGCGGCAGGGCCTTGCGCTCGACCTTGCCGTTGTTGCTCAGCGGCATCCGCTGCAGCGCCACGAAAGCGGCCGGGACCATGTATTCAGGCAGGCGCCCACGCAGGTAGCTGCGCAGGTCACTGGCTTGCAGCGCCGCATCCAGGCGAGTGAACCAGGCCACCAGGCGCAACGGCCCCTGCTCGGCAGGCACGGCCATGACAATCACGTCACCGATACCGGGGCACTGCGCCAGTTGTTGCTGGATTTCCCCCAGCTCGATGCGAAAACCGCGAATCTTCACCTGGTCGTCGTTACGCCCCAGGCATTCCAGCTGACCATCGGCCTGCCAGCGCACCAGGTCGCCGGTGCGGTACAACCTGGCACCGGCCCGTTGGCTGAACGGGTCTTCGACAAAGCGCTCGGCGGTCAGCGCCGGGCGGTTGAGGTAGCCCAGGGCCACGCCATCGCCGCCGATGTACAACTCACCCACCACGCCCCGGGGTACCAGTTGCTGGAGCGCGTCGAGTACATAGACCTGGGTGTTGCCGATGGGTTGGCCGATCGGCACCTGGGTAGCGTTGGCTGCCAGCTCGCGTACCTCACAGGTCACCGCAAAGGTAGTGGTTTCAGTGGGCCCATAGCCATTGACCAGGCGCAGCGTCGGCGCGCGGTCGAGCAAGGCACGAAACGCCGCAGGCTCGGCACGCTCGCCGCCGCTGATGAGGATGCGCAGCCCCGCCAGCGCTTCGGGCAGCAATTGCACGTACTGGTTGAACAGCGCGGTGGTGAGGAACAGCACGCTGATGCCTTCTTCTACCAGTGCAACGGCAAAACGCTGTGGGTCCACCAGTGTCGGATGGTCGATCACCCGCACCTGGCCGCCGTTGAGCAGCGCGCCCCAGACTTCGAGGGTGCTGGCATCGAACGCCGGGTTGGAGGCAAAGGCGACACGGTCCTGGGTGGTGAAGTCGGCATAACCGTTGGCCATCACCAACCGCACGATGCCACGGTGCGTCACGCACACGCCCTTGGGCATGCCGGTGGTGCCCGAGGTGTACATCACGTAGGCGCTGGCACCGGCGTCCCGGGGCAGGCCCGGGTCATGCGCGGGCTGGCTGTCCAGTGCCAGCTGGTCGAGGTCGATGCGCCGCACCGGGAAATCTGCAGCCGTATCGGCCAACGTCAGGAGCGCCGTGGCCTGGCAGTCTTCGACCATGAATGCCTGGCGCTCGACCGGCGCATGGACATCCAGCGGCACATACACTGCCGCGCACTTGAGCACCGCCAGTTGCGCCACCAGCAACTGCAGCGAGCGTGGCAGCAGGATCGCCACGCAGGCCCCCGGTACGACGCCCTCGGCGATCAGGTAATGGGCCAGGCGGTTGGCCCGTGCGTTGAGTTCGCCGTAGCTCAGGCTCAGCTCGCCGTGCGCGGCCGCCAGTGCCAATGGATGGCGGGCGACACATTGTTCGAACAACAGCTGCACGCTCTGCTCACGCGGGTAATGGCGTTGGGTCGCATTGAGCGTGTGCAGCAGGGTATGGCGCTCTTCATCGCCGATCAGGTCGATATGTGACAGGGTGGCCTGGTCATTGCCGACCATCGCCCAGAGCAAACGCTCGAAGTAGCCAAGGTAACGGCGCGCCGTGGACTCATCGAACAGCGCAGTGGCGTATTCGAGGCTGCCGGCCAGCGCTTCGCCGTGCTCGCCCAGGTTAAGCGTGAGGTCGAACTTGGCTACCTGCCCGGCCTGGGCCACGGCCTCCAGCTGCAAGCCTTGCAACTCAAGCGCCGGGCCATGGGTGGCCTGCCAGTTGAGGGTCGCCTGGAACAATGGGGTATGTGCCAGGCTGCGCGCCGGGCGTACGATCTCGACCACTTGTTCGAACGGCAGGTCCTGATGTGCCTGGGCCTCGAGCACACGGTTGCGCACCTGTTCGAGCAACGCCTGCGCGGTCGGCGCAGCGCCGGTGTCGATACGGATGGCCAAGGTATTGACGAACAGCCCCGCCAGCGCTTCGAGCTCGGCGCGGCCACGGCCGGCTACCGGGCAGCCAATAACCACCTCAGCCTGCCCGGCAAGCCGCGCCAGCAGCGCCGCCCAGGCGCCGAGCAAGGCCATGTACAGCGTTACCCCATGGCGCTGGGCCAGGGTGCGCAGGCCTGCGGCCAGGCGCGGGTCCAGTTGCAGAGGCAGGTTCGCGCCGGCAAAGTCCTGGCGCTCGGGGCGTGGACGATCGCTGGGGAGTTTGAGCAAGGTGGGTGCTCCGTTCAGCGCCTTGCGCCAATAGTCGGCCTGGCGTTGCAACTGTTCACCGGCCAGCCAGCGGCGTTGCCACACCGCATAGTCACCGTACTGGATCGGCAGTGGCGGCAGCGGGTCTGGCAGGCCTTGGCAGAAGGTTGGGTACAACGCTCTCAGCTCCTGGGTCAGCACCCCGAGCGACCAGCCATCCGCGACGATATGGTGCACCGTCAGTGCCAGCACATGGTGTTCGGCGCCCAGGCGCAGCAGGCGTGCGCGCAGCAGCGGGCCATGGGCCAGGTCAAAAGGCGCGCTGGCTTCTTCGCGCAACTTCGCGGCCAGCGCATCGTGGCTCGACATTTCGCGCTGGAACCAGTCGCCCCCGACAGTGGCGGCGATGATCACCTCAGCGCTGTCATCGCAAGGCATGAAGCGGCTGCGCAGGGTTTCATGGCGCTCGACGATACGCCGCAGCGCAGCTTCCAACGCATCGGCATCCAGCGGCCCACGCAGCCCCAGGGCCAACGGAACGTTGTAGGCCTGATTGCCGCCTTCCATCTGTGCCAGGAACCACAGCCGCTGCTGGGCGAACGACATCGGCAGCGGTTGCTCGCGTGCCACCGGTACTATCGCCGGCAGTTCACTACGCCCAGCGTTGGCCAGCACTGCAGCGACTGCCGCCAGTTCGGCATTGGCGAACAGTTCGGCCAAGGTCAGCTCCACGCCAAGGCGCAGGCGCACCTGCGACACCATGCGCATGGCCAGCAACGAATGCCCGCCGAGGGTGAAGAAATGATCATGCCGGCCAACCCGCTCGACCTGCAGCAGCTCAGCCCAGAGCTGCGCCAGGGCGTTTTCGAGTTCGCCTTCGGGGGCTTGGAAGCCTTGCTCGAACACTGCCGAGCGCTCGGGTTTGGGCAGCGCCCGGCGGTCGAGTTTGCCGTTGGCGGTCAGCGGCAAGGCAGCCAGCTCGACGAAGGCCACCGGCACCATGTATTCCGGCAGGTGCGCCTGCAGCTGGGCACGCAGGTTCTCAGGAGTTGCCGCGTCGACATCGGCCTGGGGCGTGAAATACGCCACCAGGCGTGGCTCGCCGGGCTGGTCCTCGCGGGCCAGCACCACGGCTTCGTTGATACCGGGCAAGGTGGCCAGGCGGCTCTCGATTTCACCCAGTTCGATGCGCACCCCGCGGATTTTCACCTGGTCGTCGTTACGGCCCAGGTAATCCAGGGTGCCGTCGGCCAGCCAGCGCACCAGGTCGCCGGTGCGGTACATGCGTCCGCCTGGTGTCGCAGTGAAGGGGTCGTCGAGGAAACGTTCGGCGGTGAGCGCCGGTCGGTTCAGGTAACCGCGGGCGACCCCAACTCCGCCGATGTACAGCTCGCCAGGCACGCCCAGCGCCACCGGCTGGCGACGTTCGTCGAGCACATACAGGCGGGCATTGTCCACCGGCCGGCCGATATGCAGCACCCCACCCGCCTCGACCACACCTGAGCTGGCCACCACGGTGGTCTCGGTCGGGCCGTAATTGTTGACCACGGCAAAGCGCTGGGTACGGTTGAACTGGCGCAGGCGGTCGCCGCCAATCAGCAGGGTGCGCAGGGTCGGGTGTTCGAGCTGGTGGCTGAAGGCATATTCGGCCACCGGTGTGGGCAGGAAGCTCACGTCCAGTGGCTGGTCGCGCCACCAGGCGAGCATGGCATCGAGGTCTTCGTTGCCTTGCGCGGACGGGGCCAGGTGCAACGTGGCACCGGCGCACAAGGCAGGCCAGAGCTCCCAGGCCATCGCATCGAAACCCAAGCCGGCCAGGCATGAGGTGTGGCGGCCATGGCGCAGGTCGAAGGCGCGGCAGTGCCAGTCGACCAGGTTGTTGACGGTCTGGTGCTCGACCATCACGCCCTTGGGCTGGCCGGTCGAGCCGGAGGTATAGATCACATAGGCCAGGTGGCGGGCACTGAGGGCAGGCAGCGCGGGGTTGTCACCACGTACCGGCCAGTCGGGCCGGTCTAGCAGCAACACGGGAACCTGCTGTGTCCCCAGGCGCCCACTCAGGGCCTGCTGGGTCAGTACCGCCACAGGTGCGCTGTCGGTGAGCAGGTAGTGCACCCGCTCATCCGGGTGAGCCGGGTCAATCGGCACATAGCCGGCACCGGCCTTGAGCACCGCGAGCAAACCTACCAGTGTGTCCAGGCCACGCCGGACCACCACTGCAATACGGTCATCGGCACCGACACCAAGGCCGATCAGGTGGTGGGCCAGGGCATTGGCCTGGCGGTTGAGGTCGGCGTAGGTCAAGGATTCGCCCGCCTGGGTGGCCGCGGTGTCCTGTGGGTGCGCCTGCGCCTGGCGCTCGATGCGTTGCTGCAGGGTCAGGCTGGCCTGGTAGTGGGCCGAGGAGTCATTGAACCCTTCCAGCAGTTCCTCGCGCTCGCTGCCTGGCAGCATGTCGAGCGCCAGCACCTGCGCAGCCGGGGCCTGTAGCAAGCTTTCCAGGGTTTGCTGCAGGTATGCGCAGACGCGCTGCGCCGGCACGCCCGCGCTGGCCAGCAGGGTCAGGCGCAACGCCTCGCCCAGGTCATCGACACTGAGGGTCAGCGGGTAGTTGGTGGCCTCGGCAGACTCGACGATATCGATACCGGCCAGCGCCGCACGGCGCGGTTCGCCGGCAGCGACCGTGCTGTGGCGGTAGTTGAGCAGCGTATTGAACAGCGGTGCCGGCGCCGCCACGCCGCTGCAGCGCTGGGCCAATGCCAGTGGCGCATGTTCATGGCGCATCAGTGCGCTCAGGCGCTGGTGGGTGGCGCGAATCGCTGTCGGCAAGTCGACGCCGTCCAGGTCAATCCGCAGCGGCAAGGTGTTGATGAAGATGCCCAGCGCCCGGTCAGTAGCTTCGGCGCCCTGTAGCCGGCCCATGAGCACCGTGCCGAACACCACCTGTGTACGCCCGGTCAGCCCACCCAGTACACGGCCCCAGGCCAGGTGGAACAGGCTGGCGACACTCACGCCCTGCCCCCGCGCATAGGCCCGCAGGCGCTGGCACAGGCCCGGCGGCAGGTCGAGCGCGTGCTCGTTGTGCTCGACGCCATCGCCCTGCACGTCCTGGATGCCATAGGCCAGGGTCGATTCGTCGATGTCGCCCAGCATCTCGCGGAAGAACGCTTCGTGCTGCGCCTCGCTGATGCCAAGCACCGCCTGCGCGACATAATTGCGAAACGGTACCGGGGCACCCAGGTGCTGGTGCTCACCTGTGAGGAAGGCGATCAGCTCGTGGCGCACCACGTCCAGGGCGCTGTGGTCCATGGCGATATGGTGGAACTGCAACGTCGCGCTCAGCGTGCCGTCGGCCTGCGCCGGCTCACGCAGCAGACGTATCAGCGGGGCCTGGGTCAGGTCGAGCCGGGCACGTTGCGGATCCTGTTCGGGCAGTTCCAGTACCTTCAGCTCGGCTTCTCGCCAGACCACCTGCACTGGGGTTTGCAAACCTTGCCAATGCACCGAGGTGCGCAGGATATCGTGGCGCGCGATCACCCCGCGCAGGGCATCGGCGAACGCCTGCAGGCGGTCTTCGCTGGCGAACGCGAAACGCGCCTGCATCACATACGGGTCGTGGTCGGTGGCACTGGCGTGGTGGAACAGCATGCCCTGCTGCAGCGGCGCCAGCGGGTAGATGTCCTGTACGTTGGCAGCGCCACCGGGAATGCTGGCGACGAGCCGATCGAGGCTGGCCTGGTCAAGGTCGATCAGGTTCACCTGCTGTGGGGTGATCCGCGTGCAACCGGGCTCGATCAGGTTGGCCGGCACTGGCACCGCGCCCTGTTTCACCGCCACGTATTCGCCGCGCTCGATCATCGCCACCAGCGCGGGCTTGTGCTCGCGCAGGCGCGCCACCAGGGCTGCGTCGGTCAGCGCCTGGCGGTTGCCCTGGACCACCAGTTGGCCATCCTTGAGTGCCAGCTGTACGTTGTTGGCCGTCAGTGTTGCCAATAATTGGTTGATGCTCACAGGACGATCTCCATGCTGTCTGTGATGGCTGCATAGCCGGCCAGGGTCGGTTGCTCGAACAGTGCGCGCACGTCGGCTTCCAGGCCTTGCTCGCGCAGGCGGGAGGTCAGGGTCACCGCCAGCAGTGAATGGCCGCCCAGTTCGAAGAAGTTGTCATGGCGCCCTACCCGCTCCACGCCCAGCAGCTCGGCCCAGATCGCGGCCAGCAGGGTTTCGGTTTCGCCTAGCGGGGCTTCATACGCACGGTCCTGGATCGCATCGGGTTCAGGCAGGGCCTTGCGGTCCAGCTTGCCGTTGGGGCTCAAAGGCAGAGCTTCGAGGTGCATGAACAGCGCGGGCACC